>JADLBG010000119.1 GCA_020847895.1 Bryobacterales bacterium | reverse complement strand
TCTTCCATTTCGAACGTCTCGCCCTCGAAGGCGACTTCGGCGGTGACTCCGGGAGCGGCTTCATGGGAGATGGAAACCATATCGAGGAAGGGCTGGTCCGGGGAGACGAACTGTGGGAACTTGCCGATTTCCTTGGCGCCGTTTCCATGGATGACGGTGCAATAGCGCCCGGCGCATTCCTTGATGGGGTGGAGGACGCAGAAGCCGATGCGGTTGCGGAGGAAGGTGGAGCGCGCTTCGCCCTCCATGTGAAACCGGACGCGGCTCGAGGCATCGCCGGTGATGAGGCCGCGCCAAGAGAAGTGAATGGGACTCTGGTTGCATTCGACGTCGAAGCGGAGGCGGAATCCGCCGGCGGATTTCTCGAGTTGCAGATTGCGGACCCGCGGCGTTACGGTGCCCCAATTGCGGTCGCGTACGGCGGCGTAGAGGCCGCGAATGACCTCGGTTTCTCCAAAGCGGAGGGAGCGAAGGAAGGCGAGGGAGGGTTCGAAGATCATGGTCATCGGGCCCGCCGCCAACTCGATCTGCTCGCCCGGAGGCTCGTCTCTCCCGGTGTAATAGCTCTGCCAGGCGGGCAGGGGAAGGGCCGCGAAGGGCGCAGCTCCCAGAAGTTGGCGGCGGGTCCATCTCATGTGTGCTTCGATCTCATGTGTGATTAGAGTTTCACGTGCGGCGCCCTTTCGGTGACCGCGGGCAGCGCGGGGAAATCGGTGTAGGGTTCGGCCTGATACCAGTAGCAGACGGAGAAGAAATTATCGCCGCGGTCATTGGCATGGCCGTGCTCCATGGTGTGTTTGAGGTAGCGGGTGAAGGTGACGGGGTTGTCGCCATGCCAGCGGTAGCAGCAATAGCGGCCTCCGGTTCGTTCGGGCATGATGATGCTGGGGGCTCCGTACATCATGTGGCCGAAGGGGATGGCGCCATCGCGTCCGCCGAAGTTCCAACTGCCGAGGAAGTAGTCTTCCGAGCCGGTGCCGATGATGAGGGGCTTTGATTCGTCATCGACGAAGATCATGTCGTCACCTTCGCCCATCCAGCCATCGGCGTTGATGAGCACGCCGAGGGTGACGCCCATCAGATGGCCGCGGCCGCGTGTTTCGGCGTAGACGTAGTTCGTCTTGCCGGTTGGATTGAGTTCCTGCCCGCCCGGATAGACCACGGGCTTGTTCGGGGAAGCCTGTCGGTATTGGGCGTGGAAGTAGAGGGCGTCGGCGGGGAGAGAGGAGCACGTCAAATAGTCAATATTCGAATAAAAGGCATTGACGTCTTCCTTGCCCTCATTTGTGACGGCGATGCGCGCCGACTTGCGGAAGGGCATGGAGAAATAGCAGTTCAGAGACTTGCCTGGGGAGCAGGCGAGGTACTCGGACTGATAGAGGAAGTACTCGCCGAGGTTGAGGCCGAAGAAGTCGCCGACGGGGGTTTCGACGCTGGGCTTGTCATTGCCGTCCCACCAGATGCGCAGGATGCACTCTTTGAGATGATTCCTGCCGCGGGCGGCGATGGTGAACCAGATGTGGGTAATGACGCCGGGTCCGTTGGCCTGGAACAACTCCTGGGTGGCGCCGGCGGGCACGTGAAAGAAATCGCGGTTACCGCCGGTGCGGTCATGGCTCGATTGCTTGAGGGACTTGTAGTTCTGGGCCCGCGCATAGAGTGGCAGATAGTGAAAATCTCCGCCGGTGCGCTGCTGAGCGTGGGCGGCGGCCGGCGCGGCGGCGGCGAAGCCGAGGGCCGAGGCGGCGCGCTGCAAGAATCCCCTTCTTCCGTTCAGTGGTTGCGGCATTGTTGGTTCTCCTGGTGGCGCGGGATCAGACGGCAAAAGTCGCGCTTCGTCCCGCGGTCGCAATAAAATGGCGTCTGGAAAGCTGTTGCATGATTCCAACAAGAGTTTATAGCATCCTTCTGCTGCCGGCGCTTGCCGCTCCGGCGGCCGGCGTGGATTTCGCCACCGAGGTGCATCCGATACTGACGGCGCGCTGCGCAAGCTGCCATAGCGGAGACAAGGCACAGGCGGGGCTGGTGGTGAATACACGGGCGGAGCTGCTGCGCGGCGGCGCGAGCGGACCGGCGGTGATACCGGGCAACAGCAGAGCGAGCCTGCTGATGCGGCATGTGACCGGGGAGAAGGCTCCGCGGATGCCGATGGGACGTGACGCGCTTCCCGGCGTCGAGATCGAGATATTGCGGCAGTGGATTGATGAGGGGGCGAAGGGTCCGGCGGGCGTGGCTCCGCCGCGATGGAAGGCGCCGCTCGAGCCGCGGAGGCCGGTGGTTCCGGCGGGGGGAAATCCCGTGGACGCGTTCCTGCGCACGGAGGGCGAGGCGGTGGGCGACAGTGTGTTCCTCCGCCGGGCCTATCTGGATTTGTGGGGGCTTCTGCCGGCGCCCGAGCAACTCACCGCGTTCGAGCGCGACCGCGATCCGCGCAAGCGGGAAAAGCTGATTGACCACCTGTTGAAGAACAAGGAGAATTACGCGGCCCATTGGATGAGCTTCTGGGATGATGTACTGCGCAATGACGATGGGGTAGTGTACTACGGGGAGCGGAAGTCGATCACGCCATGGCTTCGCAAGGCGCTGGAAGACAATATGCCGTACGACAAGTTCGTGGAGGCGCTGCTGAATCCGTCGAAGAAGGGCGATCCGGAGGGGTTCATATTGGGGGTGACGTGGCGGGGCGAAGTCCCGGCGGCGGAGCGGCCTCCCTTGCAGGCGGCGCAGAACAGCGCGCAGGCATTCTTGGGGATCAATCTGAAGTGCAACTCCTGCCATGACAGTTTCATCAGCAGTTGGAAGCTGAAGGACGCTTACGGGCTGGCGAGCTTCTTTTCGCCGGAACCGCTGGAACTGGTGCGGTGTGACGTGAAGATGGGGGAGATGGCGAAGCCGAAGTTTCTGTATCCGGAGCTTGGGGAAGCGAAAGGAGAGGGGACGCTCGAGGAGAAGCGGGCGGAAGCGGCGCGATTTTTTACGATGCCGCGAAACGGGCGGCTGCGCAGAACTCTTGTGAACCGGTATTGGAAATTGCTGTTCGGGCGGGGGATTGTGGAGCCTGTGGACGACATGTCGGCCGAGCCGTTCAACGCCGATCTGCTCGATTATCTGGCCGGCGGCTTCGCCGATCACAATCACGACTTGAAGTACCTGTTGAGGGTGTTGATGACGTCGCGGGCGTATCAGCTTCCGAGTGTGAACAGCGAGGCGAAAGCGGGGGAGCGGTACACGTTCCGGGGGCCGCAAAAGCGGCGTTTGAGCGCCGAGGAGTATGTGGACGCGATCGCATCGCTCACGGGAGAGTGGCGGTACAAGCCGGACAACAAGCCGGCGCCGGCCCGCTATGTGCGGGATTGGGAATTGAAGTCGACTTCGTTGACGCGCGCCCTGGGGCGGCCGGTGCGCGACCAGGTCAGCACAGACCGGCTGACACTGCCGACGACGCTCCAGGCGCTGGAACTGGTGAACGGCCAGTATCTGGCGGAGTGGCTGCGCGAAGGCGCGCGGCGCCTGGTGGAGCAGCCCCCTGCGCCGCCGGAGAATCTTTATGACAGCGGACTGATCCGGGGGAAGCCGGTGGAAGCGGCAGTGAAAATCGGGAAGGCGAAGAAGCTATGGCTGCTGGTGGAGAATGTGGATTCGTACGATCCGGCGCGGGTGATTCCGATGTGGCATGAGGCGGCGTTCGTGAAGGGGAACCACCGGACGCCGCTTGCGGAACTGATCCCCGGGACGGACCCGGAGAGGTTGAAGCTGCCCTCGCGCATCGTGGTGGATCTGGGTGGGCGGAAGTTCGACCGTTTCGAGGCGACGGCGCAGGTGGACAAATCGAGCACGGCATCGGATGTGGGTCCGGCCATCCGGTTCTTTGTGTTTGACCGGGAG
The DNA here is from genome assembly GCA_020847895.1 of Bryobacterales bacterium. Taxonomy (GTDB): domain Bacteria; phylum Acidobacteriota; class Terriglobia; order Bryobacterales; family Bryobacteraceae; genus CADEFT01. The sequence continues at coordinate 20,560 of JADLBG010000119.1, read as the reverse complement.
CCGGACATGCGGCGCCTGGTCCGGATTGGGAAGGAGACGCCGGTTGCGGCTCCACGGGAACGGTTCACGCCGGAGACGCTGGTGACGCGGCTGTACCGGCACGCGCTGCAACGGGATCCGGTGGAGGCGGAGCGGCGTGTCGCGGCGGAGGTTCTTGGAGGAGAATTGAAGGTAGACGCCGTCGAGGATTTCCTGTGGATGATTCTACAGTTGCCCGAATTCCAGTACATCAGGTAGCAGCCATGGAAGAAAAACAGATCGTCGAGTCTTTGTCGCGGCGCGGGTTTATCGGCGCCACGGGTTCCGCGCTCTTGTCCGCGCTCGCCGCGGGCAGCCCCAGCCTGATCTCCGGCGCCACTGGGCGGCCGGAGGCGAAGGCGGACACGCTGATTCTGTTGTGGATGGCGGGGGGAATGGCGCAGACGGAAACGTTCGATCCGAAGCGCTACACGCCCTATGAAAAGGGGCTGGAGTCGAATCGTGTTTTGAGCACATTCCCTTCGATTGACACGGCGGTTGACAACATCAAACTGTCGAAGGGTCTGGAGGGCATCGCCTCGATCATGGACCGCGGCACGCTGGTGCGGACATACCAGGCGGGGGACCTGGGATTCATTTTGCACTCGCGGCACCAGTTTCACTGGCACACGGGATACGCGCCGCCGCTGTCGGTGGCGGCTCCGCACATCGGAGCGGTCATCTCGCGCACGCTGGGTCCGAAGCATCCGGACATGCCGGCGTTCATCGACATCGGCCAGAATCTCGACATCGGCGCGGAAAGCGACGGGTTGAAGGCATTTCACACGGCGGGGTTTCTCGGTTCCGAGCATGGGCCTTTCTTCATCTCGGACCCGAAGGACGCGGCGGCGGCGGTGCAACCGCCGGCGCACATGACTCCGGCGCGGTTCGAACGGCGCCAGCAGATGTACCGCAAGCTGGCGGCCGCCAGTCCGGTGATGAGGGAAGGCAGCGACTACCAGCAGCAATCGCTGCTGCGCTCGATAGACAATGCCTACCGGCTGATGAGTTCTCCGGCCGCCAAAGCGGTCGACATCTCGCAGGAGCCGAAGGCGAGTTACGACAAGTACAATACGAGCCGGTTCGGACTTGGCTGCCTGCTGGCGCGGCGGCTGACGGAAGCCGGGGCGCGGTTCATCGAGATCACGACTGAGTACATTCCGTTCCGCCACTGGGATACGCACGAGAACGGCCACCAGCGCGCCGTTGGGATGAAGCAGGAGGTGGAGCGGCCGATCAGGCAACTGGTGCTGGACCTGGAGGAGCGGGGATTGCTGAACCGGACGCTGATCGTGCTGGCGAGCGAATTCGGAAGGGACATGATCTTCGAGGGCAAGCCGGGCAAGGTGGTGAAGGACCAGGTGAAGCAGCCGGCCGTCATCGAGGAGCCGAAGCATTACGGCATGCACCGCCATTTCACCGAGGCGGGGAGCGTGCTGCTGGCCGGCGGGGGGATGAAGAAGGGGCATCTCTACGGGAAGACCGCGGACGAGCGTCCCTGCAAGGTGGTGGACAAGCCTGTCCACATCGAGGATCTGCATGCCACCATTTACCATGCGATGGGTATTCCGCCAGACCTCGCCTATGAAGTGGAAAAACGTCCGTTCCACGTCACCAAGGACGGCAAGGGAAAGCCCATTTTGGACCTCTTTGCATGAACTTCACTGTCTTCCTGAATCTCAAGGCCATTGAACAGTCGAGCGACGGAGTGACCGTCGAGTGCCCGTTGCAGAGCTTCCATTTCAATCCGGACGGCTCGCTGCACGGGGGGATGATCGCCTCCATTGCCGATGAGGCGGTGTGGTTCGCCATCGAGCATGTCACGGGGAGCAAATTCCGCTCGACGACGATCGAGCTGAAAGTGAATTACCTGCGGCCGGTGGCCAATAGCGCCGTGGTCCATGCGCGGGCGAAGGTGGTGAAGGCGGGAAAGACGCTGTGCGTGGGCACGGTGGAACTGTGCGATGAACGCGGGACGCTGTGCGCGATCTCGACGGTGACCTACATGCTGCTGGGCGGGAAGACCGAGGCTGCGTGAGCGTGGAGGTGCGGCGCGCGGGCATCAGGGATGTGGAGTGGTGCGCGCGGACGATGGCGGCGTCCGATCCGTGGTTGACGCTGGGGATCGGGGAGCAGCGGCTTCGGAAGACGGTGGCGGCGGCGGACCGGGAGTTGTATGTGGCGGAGAGGGAAGGCGCGCCGGCGGGGTTCATACTGTTGTGCCTGGCGGGGCCGTTCACGGGCTACATCCAGACGATCTGCGTGCATCCGGATCATCGCAATGAGGGGATCGGGCGGCGGTTGATCGCTTACGCCGAGGAGCGAATTTTTCGTGATTCTCCGAACGTGTTTTTGTGTGTGTCGTCGTTCAACGGCGGCGCGCGGCGGCTGTACGAGCGGCTGGGCTATGAAGTGATTGGGGAGATGAAGGACTATCTCGTGCGCGGGCATGGTGAGCTACTGATGCGCAAGAGCAGGGGGCCGTGGAAGGAGTTTCGGGCGGAGTAGAGGGGTGGAGCGTCCACCTTCGCAGGCGGATGCATCACGCTTGTGGCGAGGCCAGCCCGGATAGCGATATCGACATAATGACGGAGTTTGAGCCGGTAGCCCGGATTGGCATGATCCAGTTGCCGGCCCGCCGTAGTGCTGCATCATCCGGCCGTGATTGGCGAGGCAATCTCCCGGTTGTCCGAGGTGGCCTGGCAGGACCGGGATTTGAGTGACGGGTTCCGCGGGACCGCTTTAGGGGGCTTTAGGGGGAAGCGCGGTCCGGTGAATGGCCGCGTGGGGCGCCGCCCGTGTCACCATTTCAATATGGAATATCGACAACTGGGCCACTCCGGCCTCAAGGTTTCCGCACTGAGCTTCGGCGCGGGGACATTCGGCGGAGGGAGTGAATTTTTTCGCGCGTGGGGACAGACCGGGGCAAGAGAAGCGCGAAAGCTGATCGATATCTGCCTCGATGAGGGAGTGAATCTTTTCGATACGGCGGACGTGTATTCGCGGGGGTTGTCCGAGGAGATCCTCGGCAAGGCGGTAGCGGGCAAACGGGGCCGGGTGCTGATCTCGACAAAGGCGGCGTTTCCAATGGGCAAAGGGCCCAACGACGTGGGTTCGTCGCGTCACCACCTGACGCAATGCCTGGAGGACAGCCTGCGCCGGTTGAATACGGACTACGTGGACATTTACCACATGCACGGGTTCGATGCGGTGACGCCGGTTGAGGAGACGCTGTATACGCTGGACACTTTTGTGAAGAGCGGGAAGGTACGCTATATTGCGTGTTCGAACTTTTCGGGCTGGCACCTGATGAAGTCGCTGGGGATTTCGGAGCGGTATGGCTGGGCGCGCTATGTGGGGCACCAGGTTTACTATTCGCTGATCGGGAGGGATTACGAATGGGAACTGATGCCGCTGGCTCTGGACCAGAAAGTGGGAGCGCTGGCGTGGAGCCCACTCGGTTGGGGCCGGCTGACGGGGATGATCCGGCGCGGTCAGCCGCTGCCGAAGGTGAGCCGTTTGCACAAGACCGCGGCGAATGGCCCGCAACCGCCGGAGGAATATCTCTACGCGGTGATCGACGCGATTGACGACGTAGCCAAGCAGACGGGCAAGAGCGTGCCGCAGATTGCGCTGAACTGGCTGCTGCAGCGGCCGACGGTGGCGACGCTGATCATGGGAGCGCGCAATGAGGAGCAATTGAGGCAGAATCTCGGGGCCTATGGCTGGAATCTCACCGTGGAGCAGATGGCGAAGCTGGATGCGGCGAGCAAAGTGGCGCGGCCCTATCCTTACTGGCACCAGGCGCAGTTTGCGTCGCGCAATCCTCTTCCTGTCGCCGATGCGTAAGGGCGCACTATTCGTGGCGGAGCGCTTCGGCGGGATTGACACGGGCCGCGCGGAGCGCCGGGATGGAGGCGGCGAGGAGCGCCGCGGCGGCGATAGCGGCGAATGCGAAGAGAAGCGGCCCGAGGCTGGGGCCCGGCAGATCGGGGATGAGTGCGGCCGCGAATGACCTGACCCAGACGGCGAGGAGACCGCCCGCGGCGAGGCCCGCCGCGGTCATTGTGGCCGTGTCGCCGAGAACAATGCGAAGGATGTCGGCGCGGGTAGCGCCGACGCTCATGCGTATGCCGATCTCATGGGTGCGCCTGGCGACGGTGTAGGTCAGCAGGCCGTGGATGCCCATGAGGGAGAGCATCAGGGCAAGCACGCCGAACCAGCCAGAGAGGGTGGCCACCAGGCGTTCGGGGACGATGGAGGCGTTGATTTGATCCTCCATGGTGATGATGCGCGCGACTGGCACGGATTTCAACGTGTCCGTGACGGTGCGGCGAACCTCGGCGGCAAGGGTTTCAGGGGGGACAGCGGTGCGGAGGACAAATTGTGAGGAGACGCGGCCCTGCTCGAACATGTTGAAGTACAGGGTGCGGGGAGGGGTTTCGCGAATCTCGTAATACTTGGCGTTGCCTACTACGCCAACGATTTCGTAGGGCTGGGTATCGGCATCGAGGGTGACGTGCTTGCCGATGGCATTGAGGCCGCGAAAATAATAATCCGACATCGCCTGATTGATAATGGCCACGCGCGCTCCCTGATCGTCGAAGCGGAAGCCGCGCCCGGCGAGCAGCGGGGTGCCCATGGTTTCGAAGTAGTTGGGCGCCACCCAGTTGAGGGACAGATAGCGGCGGTCTTGGGGGCGCTCGGTGCGGCCCTCGACGGTGGCGAAGCGGCTCGCGCCGGCGCCGGAGATGGGAGAGGCGCCGACCATGGAGACCGTGCGAACGCCGGGAATGGCCTCCAGATGTTCCCACAATGCGCGGTAGGGTGCGGCCAGTTGTTCGCGCTTGTAACCGCTGTGGACCGGGTCGAGGATGAGCAGAAGGAGATGGTCGGGGCGGAAGCCCAGGTCGAATTGCCGGAGATGAAGAAGGTAGCCGACGAAGAGAGCGGCGGCGCTCAACAAGAGTGCCGACAGAGCAATCTGCACGGATACGAGCAGTCTTCCCAAGCGGCGTCCGAGGCGCGTCTGACCTGTTCTCTCCATTTCCCGCGGCGAGGTGACAGGGGCAGAAGAGAAGGCGCTCCAGGCGGGCGCCAGTCCAAAGAGGATTCCGGTTCCTATTGACACACCTATGGTGAAGAGCAGGACGTGCGCGTCCGGCCTGACGTCGATCTCCAGGGGGCCGGGCAGCCCGAGCATGGGTCTGCCCGAGAGGAGTACGCGCAGCAATCCGTTCACGCCAAGGTAAGCAACGCCGATGCCGGCCAAGGTCCCCATGGCGGACAGGAGGAGAGCTTCGGTGAGCACCTGGGAGGCGAGTTGGAGGGGGCTTGCGCCGAGCGCCAGACGCACCGCCATTTCCCTCTGCCGTTTGGCGGCGCGCGCCAGCAGCATGCCGGCCAGGTTGGCGCATGCCAGGAGCAGCAGTACCGCCACCACAGCCATAAGGGCCAGCAGCGGTTTGGCGAAGCGATCGCGAAGGAGGGAAAGGCCGGCACCGGCCCGTTCCACTTCCACCTTCAGTTGGCGCACAAGCGGGTCCTTGCTTTTCCGGGCGCGCTCTTCGATGGTGAACCGGTAGAGAACGCTCATCTCGGCGCGGGCCTGCTCGAGCGAGACGCCGGGGCGCATTCTTGCGATGAGGGCGAGGCCGAGGGAGGAGGCGGCGGGGCGGAGTAGCCAGATGTCTGTTCTTGCGCCGGGTTGAAGCCCCGGAAAACCGGCCGGAGAGACGCCAATGACGGTGAGGGGCAGGTCCTGGACTGTGATCCGCCTACCGAGGGCCGCTGGATCTGCGCCGAATCTGTTTTTCCAAAAAGACCAGCTCACCACGGCTGAGGCCTCGCTGTCTTCGGGACTGAGCAGACGCCCCAGCGCCGGTTCAAGGCCGAGCGCAACGAAGAAGTTCGGAGTGACGTAGGAGACGTGGACGGTTTCGGTCTCGCGGTCGAGGCGGGAGGGAAGGGGCAGGGGGCCGGAAGCACCCATGAGGTCAGTGAAGACGTGATTGTTATCGCGGAAATGCTGGTAGCTGGCGGTAGACCAATATCCGTTGCCGCGGGGCTCACCGGGGTACTTTTGGAGGAGTTCGACGATTTGGGCGGGGTCACGGACGGGGAGCAAACGAGGGAGGAGGGTATTGAGGAGGGAGAAGATGGCGGTGTTGGCGCCCGTGCCGAGGGCCAGGGACAACACCGCCGCGGTGGTGAGGGGTAGACTGCGGAGGAAGGGGCGGAAGGATGGGGGCATGGTTCAATGTACTAGTTTTCTAGTACACTGTAAAGCCTCACATCGATTTCGCCAGTGCCGTCAACATTGCCGCCCCGTCAGCAGGGATGACTCCTGCCTGCCGGCCCGACTCGACCTGCCTGACGTAGTTGTCCAGCGCCGCTGCTTTGGTTTTGAGGTCGCCTTGTGCTTCCGCTGTTTGCGCCGTGGTGAGCAGTCCGATGAGGATGGCGATGATATTCCGGTCCGTAGCGGTCTGCGTGGTGAGCGTGCCGAGGGCCGGGTAGCTGAACAGTTGCGGTCCGGCCGGCGCCGCGGGAATGGATGAAACGCCGGGGAGCGAAGCCCACTTTTCGCCGTTTGCGCCGAGTTGGAGTTCGCGGACAGCCGGCTTCCAGAACTCGGCAATCATGATGGTATTGGATGTTCCATCGGTGGTCGAGGCGATGGCGGCATCGATGCTCGTAAAGTTCACTGCTCCATCGGAGCCCTTGAGGCGGTTGAAGGTGTCGCCGGCGGAGTTCGCGGACTCGACGGCAGAGCGGACGCTCTTGAAGGCATTGTCTTGTTCAATGTAGGGGAGCAGCGCCACGAGACTCGAATAGGCGCGGGCGCCGGCGGCGAGAATGTTGTTGTACATGCGGGTGCGTCCCTCGTTCGCGCCGGGTGTGGGGGAGAAGCGAATGAGCGGAGCGGATAGACTCCCTGTCTTGTCCACGGTCAGCATCAGATTGCCGGACTCGCTTCCGGTGACGCCGGGGACCGGGTCGGCGGAAAGCTCGAAGGTAGCGATTGTGGTTGCCACGAGGGTATAGCGGTATCCATCAACGGCTCCGTTCTGGGGGAGCCCGGCAAGCGCCATGGTCTCGGAAAGAGTGCCGGGGAAGCGCTTATTTTGGGCGTGGTAGTTGTGGATGGCGATGCCCAGTTGTTTCAGGTTGTTCGAGCAACTGGAGCGGTTGGCGGCCTCCCGGACTTTTTGCACCGCTGGCAGCAGCAGGCCGATCAGGATCGCGATGATCGCGATGACGACCAACAGTTCGATGAGAGTGAAGCCTGCTTTTTGATTGTTTTTTTGTGACATTTCCTTGTTTCCTCCGTGGGTTTGCCCGCAGAGATAAACGCGGAAATTAGGACTGAGAACCATCAAGTACTAACGAATTCCGAACACGCGCAGTGCCAGTTTGCCGAACCAGCCTTTGGAAGAAGAGCGGAGAAACATCCAGTCGAGGAGGCGGACCAAGGGAGGGGGTTGGAATTCGGGGTCGCGAGCCTTGCGGCGGGCGAGAATGCCGGCGAGGGTTTCGCGGGGTTGCTCGCGGAAACTGTCGAGCATGGCGGTCTGATGCACGCAGCTGATGGTGCAGAAGGGGGCGCACCCTTTCTTTTCCTGGAAGGCGTGGTCGATGTCGGCGGCGGAGTATTCGGCGAGGGGGATGGCGGGGCGGCCGCGCTGTTGGGAGCAGTAGTGGACCAGGCCGTCCTCGCAGATATAGAGGAAGCGGGCTCCGGCGCGGCAGTGCCAGTCATTGGGAAGTCCGCGGGAGACGTTGGACTGAAACCGGTCATACTGGGCGAAGGAGAACAGTCCTCCACCGAGGCGGAGGATGCGCTCATAGATGCTGATTTGCGGATCCGCGAGCGGGCGGAGTTGGCCGCCGTGGTCGTGAAGGATGCCGACGGTGCTGCCGAGGCCGAGGCTGCGGGCGCGGAGGGCGATGCGGTACGCATCCTTCGTGCTAGGTACGGAACCGCCAAGGACGGAGTTAATGGTGACGCTGAATTCGGCGTGTTCGGCGAGCCACTGGAGTTTCCGGTCGAGCACCTTGAGGCTTTTCTTTGACGTTTCGTCGGGCAGGGCGTTGTCGATGCTGATCTGGAGGTAGTCGAGGCCGGCACGGCTGAGACGCCGGATGCGCTCGGGGGTGAGGAGATAGCCGTTGGTGATGAGGGTGGCGATGGCGCCGCGGCGGCGGATGCGGCGGATCAACTCATCTAGGTCCGGATGGAGGAGGGGTTCGCCGCCGCTGAGGGTGATGATGGTGGTTCCGAGGTCCGCGAGGCGGTCGATGCGGCGGAGCATTTCTTCGAGGGGAACGGGCGGCGAGACGGCATCGTATTCGTTGCAGTAGGCGCAGGCGAGATTGCAGCGGCGGATGGGGATGATCTGGGCAAGGATGGGGTGGCGGGTGGAATGCATCGCCTTGGCGAACATGCGCGCCTCGCGGAAGCGGCGGGCGACCAGTTTCAACTTGCGGCGCAAACGGGTCACTTTACTTATGATGCGCGAAACGGAGCGGATGGTTCCGGCGGCCGGAATTTCTCTGAGGGTGATAACATCGCGGCGCCCGGTCCCGTTGTAGAGGGCAGAGGAGGAACCTTATGAGTGAACATGTAATGATCGGGGTGATCATGATCTCCCTGTTTGCGAGCAGCGCGTTCATCATTGCGACCATAGTGGATGCCGTGCGGGCGACGCGGAAAGAGCGGTATCAGGCAGACGTGCAGTCGAAGCTGATTGAGAAGCTGGGAACGGGGGCGGATGTGATGTCGTATGCCAACAGCGATGCGTTCAAGAGCCTGCTGGCGGGAAATGCGGACGGGCGGGGAACGTACGTGCCGAGGGTGTTGAACACGCTTCAGGCCGGAGTGGTGCTGCTGTGTACAGGGATTGGAATGGCGGTGGTTTCGGCGTTCGCTTATGACGCGCGGCTGTTCCTGCAAGTGGTGGGCGGGATTGTGATCGCGCTGGGGATCGGGCTGGCGCTGTCGGGAGCTTGGAGTTACCTGCTGCTGCGGCGGTGGGGCCTGCTGGTGGAAGAAAGCAAGTAGATTGGGAGCGGACGTGACGGGCCAAGGCCAACGGCGCACCTCAGGGTGTCTGCTGTCGATGACGGCAGATGCGTTCGAGGAGTTTTATGCCCAGACGGCACGTCCACTCCAGAGTTACTTGCGGCGGTTGACTGACAACGCGGCTCTTGCGGATGAGATAGCGCAGGAAAGCTACTACAAATTTCTTCGTGCGGACACGGGCGGGTTGGGGGCACGGGAGCGGAAGAACTATCTGTTTCGCATCGCCACCAATTTGGCTAACGACATGTTTCGGGGAATGGGAGAGAGTTCGCTGCCGTTGAAGGACGTTCTGTCAAATGCGGAAGGGCCCAGACAGGGCCAAAGCGACATCCGCTCGGATGTGGGACGGGTGTTGGGGGCGTTGAAGCCAAGGGAGCGGGAACTGGTGTGGCTGGCCTATGTGGAAGGGTCAAGCCACCGCGAAATCGCCCAAATGCTCGGCCTCAAGGAGATCAGCATCCGGCCGATGCTTTTTCGCGTGCGCCAGAAGTTGGCCGGCCTGCTGAAATCCATTGGATATTGCGAAAGAATGGTGAGTTAGCGATGCAACCCGAATTCTGTCCGGAAGAATCACGGATGCTGGAGGCTTTGAAGATGGGATCATTGCCGCCGGAACTCGAAGCACATGCGGAACGATGCCGGGCCTGCACGGAAACCCGCCTTGTTTCGGACTTTCTCGCGGCGGAGGCAACCGTGGTCGTCCCGCCGCCCGGGCTGGTGTACTGGAAGTCGGAACTCCGGGCGCGCCGCGAGCAGGCCGAACTGGCGTTGCGGCCCGCGCGGCGGATGCAGGCAGCGGCGGTGGTGGTTTTGCCCGCCATGGCCATCGCAGGGGCCGCCATGTACTCCGGGTCGGCCTGGGTGACGGCTGCATCCGCGGGATTCACGCTGCTGCTGATTTCGGCGGGATGGGCTATCCGCTGCTGGCTGGCGCCGGCGCGCTAGAACTCGACTTTGTCCATGGAGAGGAATTCCTGGATGTGGGGGTGATCGCTCTCCTCGAGTTCGTCCACAGGTCCGAAGTAGATGACCTTGCCTTCGAAGAGGACCACCACTTTGTCGGCGACGCTGCGCATCAATTCGAGGTCGTGGGTGACGACGACGGAAGTGAGATGCAATTGATGCTTCAGGCGGAGCATGAGTTCGGTGAGGTGGCTGGACATGATGGGGTCCACCATGGTGGTGGGCTCGTCGTAGAGGATGCACTCGGGCTGGGCGGCGAGGGCGCGGGCGATGGCCACGGCGCGCTTATGGCCGACGGAGAGATCGGTGGGGTAGGCGTCTCTATATTCCTGTAGCTCGACCATGCGGAGAAGTCCGTCGACGACATCCTCTTTGTTCTGCTCGTCGTAATCCTCGCGAAGTTCGAGCGAAAACAGAATATTTTCGCCCACGGTGAGGGAGTCAAAGAGTGCCCCATTCTGGAAAACCATGGTGACCTTCTTGCGGATGCGGCGCAATTCGGCCTCGGTCATGTCCGTGATGTCGGTGTGGGCGACGATGACCCTGCCCTGGTCCGGTTTGAGGAATCCCATGATGTGCCCCAGACTGACGGACTTGCCGACGCCGCTGCGGCCGATAATGGAGACGGTTTCTCCAGGGTCGACATGAAAACAGGCGTCGACTAAAACGGGGTAGTCGAACGTCTTATACACGTGACGGAATTCGATGTAGTGGGGGTAGTGGTCAATCATGGCGCGCCTCGGCGTGCCGGAGAGCCGCTTCCCAGTCAAGGGGGGTGTTAGCGTTGACGAGCGCCGTTTGCTCACTCACCAGCAGCAGTTTGATGCGCATGGAACGAAATGCCTCGGACACCTTGTATTGTTCGCGGACGAGCGCGTCCTGTGCCGCGGGGAGGCATGTACGGCGGTATACGGCGCACAATGGCTCGCGACCGCCGGCGCCAACCGGCATGACAATGTCCTCCTGTCCCGCCACAGCTTCTTTCAGTATCCAGGAAAGAAAGGGCGCGGTGAGGTTGGGCATATCGCAGGCGACGACGAGGTTCCACTCAGCGCCGGAGTGCGCCAGAGCGGCTTCGATGCCGCTGAGAGGGCCGCAGCCCGCGTGTTGGTCCTCGATCACCGGGAGCCCGAGAAAGCCGTACCGGGCGGCAGAACCGACGAGGGTGACACTGCCGGCGGCCGTTTTGACTTGTTGCGCCACCCACTCGACCAGCGTCCTGCCGCGGAAGGGGAGCAGAGCCTTGTCTTTGCCCATTCGCGAGCTGGCTCCGCCGGTGAGAACGTACCCAGCCTGGCGCATGGCAGTAATGATACCATTACCATTGGGCTATCTCTCTGGAATGGAGAGTCTTTTTGTGGTTATACTAGTTGAAACATTATCATGCGATTTTGTTGTCAAGTTTTGAGCCTGGCCGCCTTGGGCGGTGGTTTGCTGGCGGGGGCGGAGGTTACCAATCCCACCATCGAGCCGGTGCGCAAACTGGCGACGGTCCGGGTGGACCCGGGCTCCGGGCGCCTGGTGCGGCGGACAACGGTGGTCGCCCCGAAGGTGATTCCGCCGGTAGTGGTTGCGGGCGCCGGGGTTGACAGCGGGAATGCTCCATTGCAACTGGCGCCGGATGCCGGTGTGAACGAGATCATCGACAAGGTCGCCAGGCAATACAGCATGGATCCGCTGCTGGTTCATTCGGTGATCCAGGTGGAGAGCTCGTACAACAAGTATGCCGTTTCGCCCAAGGGAGCGCAGGGAATGATGCAACTGATTCCCTCGACTGCGCGCACGCTGGGGGTGAAGAACCCGTTCGACGCGCGGGAGAACATTGAAGCGGGAGTACGCTATCTGAAGCAATTGCAGGCGGCGTTCCAGGATGACCGGCTGGCGCTGGCGGCTTACAACTCGGGTCCGGCGGCGGTTGCGAAGTATGGGTCCATTCCGCCCTACGCCGAGACGCAGAATTACGTTTACCAGGTGGGGAAGCGGTGGGGCGCGGCGCGGCGCGCGGCGGAGAGGAAACCGGCCGGCTCGAAGGCGGAGCAGCCGAAGATGATCGAACAGTTTGTGGATAGTGAAGGGAGATTGCATCTCAGGATGCGTTAAAGGAGTGCGCGCGCAGGGGGCGCGGTATCAACTATGGCTGCAGCAGCAGGTAGTTCCGGACGCCCGATTGGGAGGCCGCTGTTAGCGGCGCTCTTCAGCCTGCAGGTCTGTGCAGGCGCGGGCGACCATCTTGCCGTCACTGCCGTCCGCTACTGGTCGCTGAGCGATGTGACACGCATCGCGGTGGAGACCAACGGCTCATTCCGTTACCGGACGGACAAACTCTACGATCCGAACCGGGTTTTTTATGATCTCATGGACGCGCGGCCGCAGCTTTCCTCGAAAGGCGTGCATACCATCCCGATCAATGATCCGCGGGTGAAGCAGATCCGGGTGGCGGAGACACAGCCCGCGGTGACCCGAGTGGTTCTGGACCTGGAAGAGGGTCAATTCGACATTTCCGCGTCGCAGTTGACGGTTCCCGACCGCCTGGTGATCGAGGTCCGCGCCAGGGGAGATATTCCATCCAAACCGACGCTGAGCAGTAACGGAGTGCGGCGGATTGAGGAAAGAGCCGAACGGAGCCAGTGGAATGAACCGCCCGTGCTCGATGCGAAACCCGAGCCGGCAAAACAGGCTCCCGTTCCCGTGGCCACGCTGGCGCTGAAGCCACCGCCTGAACCGGTGAAGGCTGCCCCTAGGGTTTACTCGGAGAAGCCCGCGGAAAAGCCATCACTTGCCTCGTTCCTTTCGACGGCGCCCGCGCTTCCGGATGCTCCCCCACTGCCGGTGAATCTGGAGCCGGTGGCCCCGCCGGCGGCTCCGGCGAAACGCAACAGCACCGGCGACCGGTCGCTGACTCGGGCGCTGGGGTTGAAGATCCGGCGGGTGGTTCTGGATCCGGGTCATGGCGGGCACGATCATGGGAGTACCGGTCCTGGAGGGCTGGCCGAAAAGGATCTGGTGTTGGATGTGGCGAGGCGGCTAGGGGCGTTGATCGAAGAAAACATGGGGAGTGAGGTGATCTACACTCGCTCGAACGACCGCTTCATTGCGCTGGAGGAGCGGACGGCGATCGCCAATGCGAAAAAGGCAGACATTTTTCTATCGATTCATGCCAACTCGTCGCCGATCAAGTCGGTTTCGGGGGTGGAGACGTATTACCTGAGCTTCACCACCTCGCGGGCGGCCATGGACCTGGCGGCGCGGGAGAACGCGCTGTCGGAGCGTTCAATCAGCGATCTGAGGGACCTGTTGCAGAAGATCGCGCAGCGGGACAAGGCAGATGAGTCGAGGGAGTTCGCGGCGAAGGTTCAAGCGAGCCTGATCCGGTTGACGGGTTCCTCTTCAAAGACAAACCGGGATCGCGGGGTGAAGAAAGCGCCGTTTGTGGTGCTGATTGGGGCGTCGATGCCTTCGGTGCTGGCGGAGATCGGCTTCGTGAGCAATTCGCGGGAAGAGTCGCAATTGAAGAAGGGCGAGTACCGGCAGAAGCTGGCGGAGGCTTTGTTCAAAGGGTTGGAGGACTACGCCCAGACGCTGAGCCATTTCGAAGTGGCGCAGCGGCGAAAGGCGGGCGCGGGACATTAGTTGAAGGTTTCCATGAGCGAAGAGCGCAGTACGACGCGGTTGCGCCCGGCGCGTTTTGCTTCGTAAAGGGCTTCATCGGCGACGCGGACTAGTTCGCTTGCGCTGACCACCGATTGCGGCATGAAGACGGTAGCGCCGAAACTGGCGGTGACGACAAGGCCGTCGGAGACGTTTTCGACAGGGGGGCCGGCAATAGACATGCGCATGTTCTCCGCCCTGGTGTAGAGGCCTGCCTCATCGCAGCCCGGCAAAACGACCAGAAACTCCTCGCCGCCGAAACGGCCGACACCGTCGTAAGGACGGACGCTGGCGAGCAGGCGGCGGCCGGCTTCCCTGAGCACCTCATCGCCGGCGAGGTGACCGAAGCGGTCATTGACCAACTTGAAGTGATCGAGGTCGAGCATGAGGACGCCGATGGGGGCTCCTTCGCGCTGGGAGCGGGCCTGTTCGCGCTCGAGGATCTCCATGATGGAGCGGCGGTTCCACAAACCGGTGAGGGCGTCCTTGGTGGCCTGTTCCCGCAGTTTCTCGCGTGCCTCCATGAGTTCGGCCTGGAGGTCGAGGATGCGCATTCCAGCGCGAATGCGGACGTTCAACTCGTGGAGATCGAAGGGTTTGGTGACGTAGTCATCGGCGCCCGCTTCCATGCCGGCAATCAAGTCTTCTTTCAGGGTTTTGGAGGTGAGCAGGAGGAGGTAGGTGTAGGGCTCGCCACCCTTGGCGCGAAGCATGCGGCAGATCTCGGGGCCGCTGTAGCCTGGCATCATCCAATCGAGAATGGCGAGGCGCGGAGCATCGGGCAGTTGCAGTTGTTCCCAGGCGGCAAAACCGTCCAGACACGAAACCACCTCATAGCCCCACTTGACCAGGACCCTCTCCAGGGCCAACCGCGATGGCCCGCTATCTTCGGCGATTAAGATCCGCATGGTCTGCTTCCCCGAACTGGGGATCTCCCCAGTTGACCTTTCGGCAAAACAGGTCTTTTCGTTAGTGTATCGTGTCCCGGAATCCTCTGCCAGGATGAGAGTCTTGGTGGTCATCATTCGGCATGCCCCCCATGAGCACATGGGATTGCCGGCCTTCTCCTTGGGACGTTTCGAACCCGCATTCCGATACGCCGATCTTTATAAGGACTCAACACAATCTATGGATATTCCCTCCTCAACAGGACTTATCGTCTCGGGTGGACAGGAGTCTGCAAATAATTCGACATCGTATCTACGGCGGGAGGAGGAGTTGATCGCCCAGGCGCTGGAAGGTGGGAAACCGGTCCCAGGAATTTGTCTCGGGGCGCAGTTATTGGCGAAGGTGGTCCGGATGAGAGAACCACAAGGGCCTGAGGTCTGCAATTCCACCTGGAAGCGCCTGCGGAGATGATCCGCGGGTAGTGCGAGGAAGACGCAGGATGCGGGACGGAGCGCGAGTTGACGGGCAAGTACGGCGTCGGAAGAAATCGAGAAAAAGATACTCAACTCCTGATTCGCGATGTGTCATGCGAGGAGGCGAGGGCGGATTGCGTCTCCGCTCATTGTTGCGCTTTTGGGGATGCCCTACCATACCCTGCGGAAGGGAGAATAAGGTCCTTATTCCGGTTATTGCTTTTTTCTCGCATCAGGGATTTAATCAGGGTATTGCGGCCGAAAGAGGATACCCAACCATGATGTTTTCACGCTCGTCTGAATACGCTATCCGGGCGTTCCTGTACCTTGCGGGACAGGAGCCCGGAAAACTCGTGATGGCCAGGCATATCGCTGATGAAGCGGGCCTGCCGTCGCATTTTCTCGCCAAGCTGCTCCAGCAACTGGCGCGCAAGGGCCTGGTGAAGTCGAACAAGGGGCCCTCGGGCGGTTTCACGCTGGGGATGACGCCTCGAGAGATTTCCCTCTACGACATTGTCGAAGCAGTGGATGGAATTGATGGATTCAATCGATGTCCGATCGGGCATGTGAAGTGTAATGAGCATACCGGCTGTCCGGTGCATGATGGATGGAAGACGGTGCGTTCGCGTATAGTAGATTATTTGGAGCACACTTCGCTGGCGGATGTGTCGCGGCGCAGCACCAACGGGAAGAGGCGCAAGGCTCACAAAGCGAGGTCGAACGGCTCCAGGAATTAGAAGGAGCGACAAAGCGAATGCACAATTCCGTGCTGGTGCCCATGGTGGTTGAACAGACCTCCCGGGGCGAGCGTGCCTATGACATTTACTCTCGCCTGCTGAAAGAGAACATCATCTTTCTGGGCACCCCGATTGACGACCAGGTGGCAAACCTCATCATGGCCCAGATGTTGTTTCTGGCTGCCGAGGACCCGGAGAAAGACATTTCTCTGTATATCAACTCGCCGGGTGGTTCGATCACGGCGGGGCTCGCCATTCTCGACACGATGCGCCTGATTGAGCCGGACATCACGACGTACTGCATAGGGCAGGCGGCGTCGATGGCGGCGGTGCTGCTGGCCTGCGGCGCCAAGGGTAAGCGGTTCAGCCTGCCGCACGCCCGCATCCTGATCCATCAACCCTCGATGAGCGGTCTTGCGGGACAGGCGACGGATATTGACATCTACGCGCGGGAGATACTGCGCATGAGGGAGAACCTCAACCAGATTCTGGCCGACGCCACGGGGCAACCGGTGGACCGGATTGCGCGCGACGTGGACCGCGATTACATCATGGAGCCGCAGCAGGCGCTGGACTACGGGATGATCGACCGGATCATCACGTCGCGAGATCAGGCGCGGACGTAGACAGCCTCACAACACCAGCACGGGGTGGTAGAGATTCGGCAACTTCACCTCTCCGATCGCTACAAGGTCCCCTTGCGGGTTGATCGCCTTGACGTACTTTGCCCCGCGCTGAACACGAAACGGGGAGACACGGAAGTCGCGGCCTTGGCGGATTTGATTGGCCGTGACAATATCGACCATTTCCGCGGGAAATTGCGGCAGGAGTTGGGAGGCAGGAATGAATGCCTCATTCAACCTGTCCCCGGCGGCAAGCGATTCGAGTTCGGCGAGCGTGTGGGCGCCCGTGATGGTGAAGTCGCCGCTCATGGTGCGGCACAACTGTTCGAGCCAGGCGCCGCAGCCGAGTTTCTGTCCCAGGTCATGAGCGAGACTGCGGACGTAGGTTCCGGCGGAGCAATGCACGGCGAGGCGGATTTCGTCTGGCTGGAACTCGAGCAGATCGAGGGAATAGATGTTGATCTCCACCGGCTCCAAATCGACAGCGATTTTCTTGCGGGCGAGTTTGTAGGCTGGGGTTCCCGCGATTTTCTTGGCGGAAATGGCGGGAGGGCGCTGGAGTTGCGGTCCGCGGAATTGCTGGAGAGCGCTTTCGAGTTGGGCGCGACCGAGGGAGACTTCGACGTGTTCCGATAGAGGCTCACCATCGCGGTCGTGGCTGTCCGTCGAATGGCCGAAGCGGATGAGTGCTTCGTATTTCTTGTCGCAGCGGACAAAGAACTGAGCGAGGCGGGTAGCGCGGTTGAGCACGAGGGGCAGGACTCCGGTAGCCATGGGATCGAGGGTTCCGAGATGCCCGACGCGGCGCGTTCCGGCGATGCGGCGCATCTTGTTGACCACGTCGTGGGAAGTCCAGCCTTCGGGCTTGTTGACTACAATCACACCATCCATGTAATGCTTCTTCTCCAAATGTAACAGTCAGTATGGGTTGGGCAGGCGGGATGCCTAATCCGGCCACTCTTCAAAGCGTTTGGACTGGGGGTCCATGGCGAGAATGGCTCCCGTGCCGATGTCGTAAACCCAGCCGTAGACATCGAGGTCGCCGCGTTCGACTCTGCGGCGAACGGAGGGGTGAGTGAGGAGATTCTCGATCTGGACCTCGACGTTGATCTGGGTGAGGACGGGGAGGGCATCCTCGCCGCTGAGGGAAGGGTAGAGATGGCGGAGGCGGTGAACAGCCTCATCTCCATAGAGGAGCCAGCGGGCGACGGCGGGGATATTCCCGGTCTTATCGGGATTGAGGAAGGCGCGTACCGCTCCGCAATCGGAGTGGCCGCAAATAATGATTTCGGGAACCTGAAGGACGGTGGCGGCATATTCGATGCTGGCGGACACGCCGACGAGGTCATCGCTGTAGATGGGGACGATGTTGCCGGGATTCCGTTCGACGAACAGTTCGCCCGGGGAGGTGGAGGTGATGAGGCTGGGAACGACGCGGGAATCGGCGCAGGTGAGGAAGAGGGCCTTGGGGGCCTGGCTTTTGGAGAGGCGGCGGAAGAGGGCCTGTCTGGTAGGGAAGACATGATTGCGAAAGTTGCGCACACCGTCGCGGAACTGATGCATGATTCTATTATCGAGGAGAGGGGGAGAAAGGCGGAAAAAGCTTTAGCCACCACCAAATTGTGGGTTTATACTGGGGTTGGCTAGGAAAATGACGGCACTCATGGCAACGGTAGAACCCCACATCCCAACACCCCATTCGCGGCTGACTAGCGACGATCTTCTGCGCGCCTACCAGATCATGTTGACCTCCCGGCGGCTGGATGACCGTGAGGTAGTACTCAAGCGGCAGAACAGGATTTTCTTTCAGATCAGCGGCGCTGGTCATGAGGCGGTGCAGGCGGCCGTGGGATATCATCTGCGGGCGGGAAAGGATTGGGTGTATCCCTACTACCGCGACCGGGCGTTGTGCCTGACGCTGGGAGTGACAGCGGCGGAAATGCTGTTGCAAAGCGTTGGAGCGGCCGCGGACCCCGCATCCGGAGGACGGCAGATGCCTTCGCATTGGGGACACAAGCGGTGGAACATCGTCAGCAGTTCTTCGCCGACCGGAACACAGTTCCTGCAGGCGGCCGGGTGCGCACAAGCCTCGATGTGGCTGGAGGCAAGCGGTGATGACGTTACTCTTGTGTGCGCGGGCGACGGGACAACGAGCGAGGGGGAGTTTTGGGAATCCTTGAACATTGCCTGTCTGGGCCGGTTGCCGCTGTTGTACTTGATTGAAGACAACGGCTATGCGATTTCAGTCCCCATTGAAGAACAGACGGCGGGCGGGAAGATCTCGCGGCTGGCGGCGGGGTTTCCGGATTTGTGGATAGGGGAAGTGGACGGCACGGACTTTCTCGCTTCCTATGACGCGGCGGAGGAAGCCGTGGCGTGGTGTCGCGGGCGGAAGGGGCCGGCGCTGCTGCATGCGCACGTGATCCGTCCCTATAGCCATTCTTTGTCGGATGATGAGCGGCTATACAAGACGGAAAAGGAGCGGAGCGCCGAGGCGAAGCGCGATCCGGTGTTCCGCTTTCCGGAGTATCTGATGCGGGAAGGGGTTGCGGACCGGCACAGGCTTCAACTGATAGGCCATGAGGTGGAAATTGAGGTTCAGCAGGCGACCGAGCAGGCGTTGAAGGCGGCGGGGCCGAAGAAGGACAGCGCGCTGGAGCACTTATATTCGGAACGCGTGGATCCCGCTTCGGAGCAGTTTGCAAGGAAGGCCGAGCCGAGCGGAGAACCGCGGACGATGGTGGATGCAATCAACCAGACGCTGGCCGAGGAGATGCGGCGCAATCCGCGGATCGTGGTGTTTGGGGAGGACGTCGCCGATTGCGGGAGGGAGCAGAACCTGCCCGAGGTAAAAGGCAAAGGCGGAGTCTTCAAGGCGACACAGGGACTGCAGCGGGAGTTCGGTCCCGCGCGCTGCTTCAATACTCCGCTGGCGGAAGCGGGGATTGTGGGGCGTGCGATCGGGATGGCGACAAGGGGGTTCAAGCCGGTGGCGGAGATCCAGTTCTTTGACTATATCTGGCCGGCGATGATGCAATTGCGGAATGAACTGGCGACGATGCGGTGGCGGTCGAACGATGCCTTCAGTTGTCCGGCGGTGGTGCGGGTGACAATAGGCGGGTACCTGGGCGGCGGGGCGGTGTATCACAGCCAAAGCGGAGAGGTGCAGTTCACGCACATTCCAGGGCTGCGGGTGGTGATGCCGTCGAACGCGCTGGATGCCTGCGGGCTGTTGCGGACGGCGCTGCGCGCGGATGATCCGGTGCTGTTCCTGGAGCACAAGAAGCTATACCGGGAGCCCTACAACCGCCGGCCGCATCCGGGGGTGGATTACACGATTCCTTTTGGGAAGGCGCGGATCGTGCGGCCTGGGGAAGACCTGACGATCGTGACGTACGGTGCGCTGGTGCAGAAGTCGATGCTGGCGGCGGCGGAGCTGGTGAAGAAGAATCCGGCTTGGACGCTTGAGGTGATCGATCTGCGGACTCTGGCTCCCTATGATTGGGAAGCGATCGCGGCGAGCGTGCGGCGGACGAACCGGGTGTTGATTGTTCATGAGGATGTGCTGAGCTTCGGGTACGGGGCGGAGATCGCGGCGCGGATTGCGGACGAGCTATTCGGGGAGTTGGATGCGCCGGTGGGACGGGTGGCGGCGCTTGATACGTGGGTGGCGTACAACCCCTCGCTCGAAGATGCGATTCTGCCGCAGGTGGAGGATGTGGCGCGGGAGGCGGAGAGGCTGCGGCGGTATTAGTTACCGCAGCACGACATCCCAGACTTTGGCGCGGCGGGACGTGCCTTTGGGGCCTTCGACATCGAGGACGACGAGGTATTCGCCGCCTTTCGAGTATTGATGGAGGGGATGCTGACCGGTGGAGTGGGCGCCGTCACCGAAGTCCCAGCGCCAGGAGGTGATTTCGCCAATGGAGAGATCGTGGAAGGCGACGAGGCGGCGGTCGAGGTCGACGACCTGGAAGGACCAGTCGGCATCGATGGGTTTACGAAGGCTGGGTTCGATCGGCATGAGGCGGAAGGCGACGAGATCGGAGGCGTTGCCGTACATGCTGGTCTTATGGGAGAGGTTCCAGAAGCCGCGGTAGGTTTTGGCGTTTTCGTCGTCGTAGT
>JADLBG010000118.1 GCA_020847895.1 Bryobacterales bacterium | reverse complement strand
TCGCCGGTGTTATCCATCGCCTTGGCCTGCTTCAACTCGATTTCGTCAATGTTCTGCTGCCGGCGCACTACCTGGTTCTCTATTCCCGCCTTGGAATGTACGACAAAGGTCTCTTCCATGACCTTGTCTACCGCCGCCGCGAATTTACCGAACAATGGGCGCATGAGGCCTCCATTGTTCCCATGTCGTCATGGCCTCTCCTTGGCCACCGCAGGGAGACACACCGCGTACGCCCTTATGGCTTCGAACAGTTCCTGCATTCCTATCCCCACTACGTGGCGCGGGTTCTCGACCAGGTGAGGCTGCGCGGCCCGCTCACTGCCGAGGACATCCCCGAGACGGAAGGCGTGCCACGAAAGATTCCCGGCGGCTGGCACAGTTCCGTCGCTCGCGCTGTTCTGGAAGCCCACTTCGGGCAAGGCCGGCTCGCTGTTGCGGATCGCCGCCCGAATTTCGCGCGCGCCTATGACCTGGCGGAACGGATCGTTCCCCCTCATCACTACCAACGCCGCGCCGAGACGCACGCGGCACAGCGCGAACTGCTCGAGAAGGCCGCACTCGCCTGCGGAATCGCCACGGCAGCCGATCTTGCCGACTACTACCGCATGCCGGCCGGCGCCGCCCGCCCGCGGATTAGTGAACTCGTGTCCGCCGGCGTCCTGCTTGCCACTGCCGTGGAAGGGTGGAAGGAAACGGCCTATATGCATCGTGACGCGATGCTCCCGGCGGGCGCCGGCTGCGCCTCCATACTTTCACCGTTCGACCCTCTCGTCTGGTATCGTCCCCGCCTTCAACGTCTTTTTGCCTTCGACTACCGCATCGAGATCTTTGTCCCCGCGGCCAGACGAAGATGGGGCTATTACGTTCTCCCGTTTCTGCTCGGCGAACGGATGGCCGCGCGGGTGGACCTCAAGGCGGATCGCGCCGCTTCCACTCTCCAAGTCCTCTCCTCCCACTTGGAGCCCGGCATAGACCCAGGCGAGACTGCCCGCTCCCTTTCCGCCGAGCTTCAGACCCTCGCCATGTGGCTCGGCCTTGTCTCCGTCCGGGTTCACGGCCGAGGCATTCCGGCACGGGCTCTTGCCGCCGCCTTACGATGAAACCAATGCCGCATCAACATCACTATCATGTGGACGTCAGGTGGACAGGAAACCTGGGCTCGGGCACATCCGGTTACCGGGATTACAGCCGCAACCACGAGATCACCGCCGCCGGAAAATCGGTATCCATCCCCGGCTCCTCGGATCCGGCTTTTCGCGGCGAAGCGAGCCGCTACAACCCGGAGGAGATGCTGCTCTCCGCGCTGAGTACGTGCCACATGCTTTGGATGCTCCATCTCTGCGCGGATGCCGGGATCACCGTTGTCGAGTATTCCGACGCGGCCGAAGGCGTTATGGCTACTCATGAGGACGGCGCCGGTGAGTTCGTCGAAGTGTTTCTCAACCCTCGCATGACCATTACCGACGAGGAGCGCCTGCTCGATGCCATGCTGCTGCATGACAAGGCTCACGAGATGTGTTTCATTTCCCGCAGCGTGAAATTTCCGGTGCGGCGTCAGCCTGTGGTCGAGATAGCGGCGCTGCCCAGGTGACAGTCAGTCCCGCCAGGACAGCCATCGCTCGATCGTCTCCGCCAGTTGGTACGCGTCGATCGGCTTCGAAAGATAATCGTCCATCCCTGCGTCCAGGCAGCGTTGCCGGTCCCCCTCCATTGCGCAGGCGGTCAGGGCGACAATCGGCGTATGGCGCGCTCCGCTTTCCTGTTGGCGGATCATGCGCGTCGCCTCCCATCCGTTCCTTTCGGGCATATGGACGTCCATCAGGATAAGGTCAAACCGTTCCTGCGCCGCCGCCCGGCAGGCATCGTTGCCGTTGGTCACTGCCCGTACCGCATGGCCCCACTTCTCGAGCATGCGCACCGCCACCCGGCAGTTTGCCGGATTATCCTCCACCAGCAGAATCCTTCCCCGGGCGGCGGGTGGAACATGGCGCGCCTGCGTCTGCTGCCGGTTCCGCACCAGGGCCTGTTCGGCGGGCGGAGGCGCTTCGCGCAATGGCAGCGAGACCCAAAACGTCGATCCTTTCCCGGGTTCGCTCACCATTCCGATCTCGCCTCCCATCAGGTGGGCCAACTGCCGCGAAATTGCCAGTCCGAGACTTGTTCCCCTGTCGGGTCGGGCGCCAGCTTCCGAAATTGCGGTGTAAGGATGAAACAAGGTCTTTGCCGCGTCCGGATGAATGCCCGTCCCCGTGTCGATGACCGAGACACGGACCAGCAAACCCTCCTGTTCATCGCGCTCCTCGGCCACTGCTACCCGCACGCTGCCGCGCGGCGTGAACTTGATGGCGTTCAACGTCAGGTTGATCAGAATCTGCCGCAATCGGGAAGCATCGGCGCGCACATACCGCGGCACGCGAGGCTCCCATTCCAGCCTCAGGTCGATGCCTTTTTCCGTCGCCTGCGTCCGCAGCAAGGCCACCACCCCCTCCACGGCAACTCGCAGGTCGATGTCCTTTTCCTCGATGGTCAGCCTGCCTGCTTCCATCTTCGAAAGATCCAGGATGTCGTTCAGCACCGTCAGCAAGCTCGCGGCGCTCGACTGAATGGTATCGAGCATCTCCCGCTGCTGCGCGTTGAGTGGGGAATCCGCCAGCAGGGCCGTCATTCCCATCACGCCGTTCATGGGAGTGCGGATCTCGTGACTGATATTCGCCACGAATTCCGACTTCGCCGCGCTCGCGTCTTCCGCGTGCCGGCGCGCCCGCCGCGCCTTCTGAGCCAGCGCCAGAGTGGCTACCAGCGCCGACGCCAGAAGAATAATCCCGGCCCGGAGAGTTTGCGCCG
>JADLBG010000117.1 GCA_020847895.1 Bryobacterales bacterium | reverse complement strand
GTCCGGCCCATCTCCGAAGCCCACACCACCAGCGTCTCCTCGAGCAATCCGCGCGATTTCAAGTCCTTGATCAGCCCCGCCACTCCCTTATCCACCTCGCGGCAATGCTTCGGGACGCGGCCCTGCACGTCGCCATGATCATCCCAGCGGTCGCCGCCCGCTCCGTGCAGGCAGAGAACATAGCGCACGCCGCGTTCCACCATGCGGCGCGCCATGAGGCACTGGCGGCCGAACGGCTCGGAAATCGGGTCATCCAATCCGTACAGCTTCTTCGTCGCCTCGGACTCCTTGCTCAAGTCCACCAGTTCGGGGGCCTTCGACTGCATGCGGAAGGCAAGCTCATAGGAAGCGATGCGCGCCTCCAGTTCGCTCGTATTCGTACGCACTCCGCTGTGCTCTTCGTTGAACCACTTCAGCAGATCGAGTTCCGAGCGCTGCTCGGATGCGCTGACCGCGGCAGGCCGGTTCAGGTCCACAATAGGCGCGGAACCGTTGCGGAAGATGGTGCCCTGATAGGCCGCCGGCAGGAATCCGTTGCCCCAGACGCCCGCTCCGCCGATGGTGGAGCCGCGGTGGTCGCCGAGCACGATAAAACCGGGAAGATCCTGATTCTCCGTGCCGAGTCCATAGGTGACCCAGGCGCCGATGGAAGCGCTCCCCGGGAACTGATTTCCCGTCAGCGAATGGTAGACCGCGGGGCCGTGATTGTTGTTGTCCACCTTTACGCCGTGAATGAACGCCAGCTCATCCACCGTCGAGGCGAGCGCCGGCATCAGGTCCGTAATCCAGCGGCCCGATTGGCCGTGCTGCCGCAGCGGCGCTACCGGCGGGATGACGCGATTCGGAGCGGCGGAAAACGTGGCGATCTCTCCGCTTGTCCCCCGGGCTTGCGGCATCCGCTGCCCGGCGTACTTCAGCAAGGCCGGCTTGTGCTCGAACAACTCCATCTGGCTGACGCCGCCCTCCATAAAGAGGAAGATGCAGCTCTTGGCCTTGGCGGCGAAGTGCCGCGGCTTGGGCGAAAGCGGATTGCCCCTGCCGCCGGCTGCCGGGGCGATGCCGGCGAACGCCAGTCCGCCCAGGCCAAGGTAGGAGTCGAACAGCATCCGCCGGCGGGAAATCAGCTTCGGATCGAACATAGCGCAACTCTCCTCAATCCAGATACAGAAATTCGTTGGCGTTCAGCAGCACGCGGCAAATCGCATCGAGGCCGCCGGAAAATTTTTCAAATTTCGCCTTCTCGGCCGCGCTGGGCGGGCGCTGCAGGACATATTGAAAGGCTTTCGCCACCTCCGCCGCGCGTCCTTTGGCGTTCCCTTCCACTCGCTCAGCAAGGTGGGCCGCTTCGTCTTGCACCAGGTAGCCGTTCATCATGCTCAGCGCCTGGAGCGGGGTCGTGGTGACGCTGCGCCGTTCGCACGACTCGCTGAATACGGGTGCATCGAAGGCCGCCATCACCGGCAGCGGCAGCGAGCGGCGGTGGAAAATGTAAATGCTCCGCCGGCGCGCGTCTTCCTCTTTCTCGTTCGGCTCCCACATCACGCCGCCGCCGCGGCCGTAGCGCGCGAAGTCCGCAAGATCGGCGGGAAGCGGCGGAAAGATGCTGGGTCCGCCGCGCTCCGGATTCAAGCGCCCGCTGATGTACAGCACGCTGTCGCGGATCTCTTCCGCCTCCAGCCGCCGGCGGTTGGCGCGCCACAACAGCTTGTTTTCCGGATCTTTCGGGTTGCCGTTCATGGCCTGATTTTCCGCCGCCTGGCGGTAGGCGGCCGAGGTCAGCATCAGCCGGTGTATGGCCTTCATGCTCCACTTCCCGTTGATGAAGCGGTGCGCCAGCCAGTCGAGCAGTTCCGGATGTGTGGGACGCTCCCCGTTTACGCCAAAATCGCTTGGCGTGCCCGCAATGCCGCGTCCGAAATGATGCTGCCAGATGCGGTTCGCCATCACGCGCGCCGTGAGCGGATTGTCCGGGCTGGCGATCCACTTCGCCAGCGTCATCCGCCACCCGCGGGTGGGGAATTGCCGGTAACGGTCCTGCTCGATCACCGCGGGCTCTGCTTTGCCCGTGATGCAGGTGAGGAAGCCCGGTTCCACCGCCTCGGCGGGCTGCCGGTAATCCCCGCGCACCAGCACGTGAATTGGAGCAATCATCGGTCCGTTCGGCGGACCGGGCACGTTCGTCACGGTCAGCGCCACCGGCTTCCACCGCTCCAGGCGCCGCCGCAAGATATCCACACTCTCCGCCAGTTCCTGGTAGCGGTTGAGTTCTTCTTCCGAAAATATCTTCGACTTGCTCCTGGCCAGTTCGGCGGTTGTGTCAGCGGTGGTCAGAATGTCGAATCGCGCCGGATCGTTCCTGAGCCGCGGCAGCAATTCCGCCTCATAATCATCGAGCGTCTTTTTCTCTTCCGGGTCCAGGGTGCGGTTGGCTGCCTCCAGCAGATCGGCATGCTTGTCGCGCTCCTCGCGGGTGAACTGCGAATCCCTGCCGCGCCGCATCTCCAGCCGCAGGTCGTCTTTCGTCAAAGCCTTGTGCGCCCCTGCCTTCCTGGCGGCTATCAGCTTCTTCCGCATTTCCGCGGTGAAGCGGTCGAGTTCCGTCTTCTCCGGCCCGCTCTTCAACCGTGTCTCGAGTTCCTTGATTTTCGCATCAGCCTTGGCTTTGAACTCGGGATCCTTATACGGCGCCTCGACGTTCTCCACCTGAATGGTGTTGAAGAACGCCTGCAGCCGGTAGAAATCCTTCCGCGGAATGGGGTCGTATTTGTGATCGTGGCAGCGCGCACAGCCTACCGAGAGGCCCAGGAACACCGAGCCCACCGTGGTGGTGATCTCATTGAGATAGTTCTGCCGCACTTCCGCCGCCACAAGATTCGAACGGTCCCACGGCGCCACGCGCAGAAACCCGAGCGGAATATGCCCCTGGATGTCCGGAGCGTAGTTGTTCCGGGTCTTGCTATGTTCGTCCGCGCCGGCCAGTTGCAGCAGCACGAAACGGTCGTAGGGCATGTCCTTATTGAATGCCTCGATCACCCAGTCTCGATACCGCCATGCGTTGCCGATGGCGCCGTCGCCCTCGAGACCGCTGGTCTCGCCGTAACGCACAAGGTCGAGCCAGTGCCGGCCCCAGCGTTCACCATAGCGCGGGTCGTTCAATAGCCGGTCCACCAGATTTTCGTAGGCGCGCGGCGAATGGTCGGCCTCGAGGGTCTGAATCTCGTCCGGCGTTGGCGGCAGTCCGATCAGGTCGTAGTAGACGCGCCTGGCGAGCGTCCGCTTATCAGCTTCCGGAGCGGGGGAGAGGCCGTCTTGCTCGAGTTTTGCCAGCACGAAATTGTCGATCGGGTTCCGCACCCAGGCAGTGTATTTCACCGAAGGAGGCTGCGGGTCGGCCGGCTTTTCATAAGGCCAGCGCCATTCCGTGTGCCTCGTCGCGGATTCCGCCGGAAGGCTGCGGATCCAGTTTTCAATACGTCCGATGTCCGCGGCCGCCAGCGCCCCACCGAAAGGCATGCGCGGCGCCATCTCGCCTTTCAGCATCTTCACGAGCGGGCTCAGTTCCGGATGTCCGCCGATCACAGCCTTGCCGTGATTCTTACCGCCGGCGATGACAGCCTGAAGCGTCTCGACCGAGAAGTCACTGGTCCTGGTCTTCCCCGCATGGCACGCCGCGCAGTGGGTATTGAGGAGGGGAGCGATGTCACTGGCAAAGTCGGGGACGGCGGCGAAGACAGCCGGGACGAACCCCAGGAGGAGGAAGAGGCGGGACATGCTGGTCAAACGAGTATATCAAAAGCGCTTAAGCGCTCGGCGCGCCCCTCCCCTCTTCCTCTTCATGCGCTACGCAGACCCGACCCATCGCCCGGCGTGCGAACGCCTTCTGGTCATGAGTAAGTTGCACTTCCGTCGCCTTCAGATTACGCAAAACCGCACTCCGCGGCAACAGTTCCCGAACCGCCCGCGTACCGCCGCTTCCACTCCTCCCGCGTGCATAGGCTGTTCCTGTCCACCCCACGGTCAATCGCCAGAATCCCGTCGAGGTGGTCCATCTCATGCTGTAGCAATTCCGAGACCGCCCCATTTGCCGTCAACTCGCGCCCCGCGCCGTGTTCGTCCGTGTACCGCAGTTGAACCTCAACGGACCGCCGCACGCGGACCAGCAGATCTGGAAACGAGAAGCAATCATCCCAAAGCTCGAAGGTCTCCTCGCTGCGGGAAACAAACTCCGGGTTCACAAGGGAGTAGGCCGCGCCGTCTACCTCGATATAGATGACGCGCGTCAACTCACCGATCTGCACCGCGCTGATGCCCCGGCCGAAGCCGTGCGTGCGCTGGAACTCATGCAGCGTATCCCGAAGGTCAGCCAGGACAGCGCCGGCATCTCCCAGGCGCGCGGGAGCGGAGCGCTCCCGCAACAACGGATCGCCAAGCTGCAGGATGCGCCTTGCGGCCATGGGGTCAGTCAGAACGTGAATTCGATGGGCAGTTGCGTCGCGTCGTCCTTCTTCACGCGCACAATCTGCTCGGCAACCAGGTTCTTCACTGTGAACAGGTTCGCGCCGCTGATGTCCGTGCCGCTGAAGTTCACCTTCTCGACATTGGCATCGGTGAGATCGGCGCCCGTCAGGTTGGCGGCGCGCATGTCCGCTTTGGAAAGATTGGCCCCCTTCAGGTTGGCGCCCGCCAGGTTCGCGCTGTCGAGGTTCGCCCCCGTAAGATCGGCGCCGGCAAGGGTTGCGCCGCTCAGGTTGGCCTGCCGCAGGTCCGCACCCGAGAGATTGGCGTTCGTCAGATTGCAGCCGGAAAAGTTCGTCGTCTCGCCCGTGGCTTTGCTCAGATTCGCGCCCGTCAGGTCCACGCCGCTGAAGTCGGCGCCGCGCGCGTTCGTAGACTCGATGATCGCACTCACCATCGAAGACCCGCGCAGATCGGCCTTCTGTAGATTCGCCCCCGTGAGGTTCGCGCCCTTGAGATTGGCTCCATTGAGATCGGCGCCCCGCGGATCGGAGCCGGCGAGATTCGCGCCTTCGAGCAGCGCGCTTTTCATGTTGGCGCCGCGAAGATCAGCTTTCGTGAGATTGGCCGCGAAGAAGTTCGTGTTGCTCAGGTCCGCCTTGCTCAGAATCGCCTGCTCAAAGACGCTCTTGCGCAACTGGCTGCCGGAAAGATTCGCGTTGCGCAGGTCGGCGGTCCGCAAAACGGCCGATTCGAGCGTCGCCTTGGATAGATTGGCGCCTTCGAGTTGCGTCTTCACCAGACTCGCCCCAGTCAGGTTCGCCTCGCTCAGATTGGACTTGGTAAGGTTCGCCCCGTCCAGCTTCTGTTTGCTCAAATCCGCGCCGCTGAAATCCGGAATGGTCCCGGGCTTCTGAATCCGCTGGAAATTCCATTTGTCGATGCCTGCTTTGAGCAGTGTCATGTGGGCTGCATTTGCCATGTGTGCGTCGTTTCCTTTCTCCGATATTTCGAGGCAATCATAACGCACTGCGAACAGCAGCGCTACACGGACATCCTTTGTTTCAATTCATTTCCTGCCGGCGTATCGCATCCCGCGGCGCAATTTCTTATGATGGACGCCATGCTCCGCCGAAGAGATCTGCTCGCCATGCTGCCCGCGGCCTATGCCTCCGCCAAGGTTCCAGACAAACTGGTAGTGCTGACGCTCGATGATGCCGTCAAGTCGCATCGCACCTTCGTTGCTCCCTTCCTGCAGGATCTCGGATTCCGCGCCACTTTCTTTGTGTCCCATCGCTGGATGGAAGACCGCGAGCATTTCATGACGTGGAACGACATCGCCGAGATGCACCAGATGGGCTTCGAGATCGGAAACCACACCTGGACGCACGCGGATTTCTCGGTTCCCCGCAACGCCGCGCGGTTGGCGGGCGAGTTGGCGCTTGTCGAAGCCGAGTTGCGCAAGGTGAAGGTGCCCAGGCCGGCGCTGTTTGCGCACACGGGCAACACGTTCGGCCCCGAGTCCCTCGCCGTCATCCGCAACGCCGGCATCCGGCTCGCACGCCGCGGCCTGTCTCCGGAAGTCGAGTATGGCAAGGTCGCCATCGGGCCCACGCTCGATGTGAC
>JADLBG010000116.1 GCA_020847895.1 Bryobacterales bacterium | reverse complement strand
GGGGAGTACCTGATCGAGAAGTGGCTGAAAGCGGGTCCGGTGGCGCAGTGCCCGAATCCGGAGTGCAAGCACAAGCATCCGATCGAGGTTGCGGAGCAGGCTCCGGCAATCGCGGGGAGCTGAGTTCGTCTACATTCTCGGGACAATCCGGCGGGCCATCGCGATGGCGAGTTGTTTCGCTTTGGGGAGTTGGCGCATGTCGATGCTGACGCCGGCTCCGTTCTTTTCGACGACGAGCATGCTGTCCATGGGGCCGAGGAGGGCCTGGTCGCCGATTCCGCGGAGTTCTTCAAGCGATTCGGAGGCGAGTTTGCCTCCCACGGCTCCGATGGCGATCTTCATGGCGGCGATCTGCTGTTTGCCGTTTTCGGTGTAGGTGACGGTGAAGAGGGGCGCGGAGCCGTCATTGGCTGCGCCGGCGATCTGGCGGGCGAGGTCGCCGATGCCGGACTCGCGGACCTGCTCGGTGGGGGATTCGGCGCGACGGGAATCCGCGGCGGGGGCCTTCTTTTGGAGTTCCTCGAAGGCCTTCTGGACGTTTGCCTGGCGCTCTTCGGCGGAGAGGGGTTTGGCGTAGTAACTGCACACGTCGCCGGCGCGGTCGGCGCGGACGATGGGGGTGTTGAGGATCTGTTCGGCTTCTTCCCTGGTGAGGAGAGCGCAGGGATCCAGATGGCGGCCAGTGGCGCTCGAGGGGGATGTCAGGTCGCGCAGGTTGACTCCGTGGTCCTTGGCGCTTTGTTCGACTTTGTTCTTGATGCGGTAGCCGGCATAGATGACTCCGGCAACGGAGATCATCCCGAGGAGGGCAATCACGGCGAAGGCGATGAGGACGAACTTGAGTAAGGAACTGCTGGCCGGCTTCGCTGGGGTGGGTGGCGCGGTGGGGACGGCTGGTGTGGGAGCAGCCTGGGGTTGCAGCGGTTTTCCGCAGCCTTGGCAAAACGAGGCGCCCTCGGTTTGAGGAGCGCCGCAGTGGACGCAGAAGCGGGGCATGGGACTGGCCTCCTGTTGGGGATCGGGTTTGAGATCCCTTGGATGTTTTGATTGTAGGCCAAGCGGGCGGCAGCGGGAAGACCGGATGGGGAAGACAGGGAAGAGGAAGACAAGGAAGACCGGACGCTGAAGACCGGACGCTTGTGCGTTCGGGGTGGGTGATGTACAATCCACCGACGAGGGGAAAGTGGATGTATTCTGCTCTTTGTATCACTATTCTTGCGTTGTTCGGCGCCAGCCTGCTCGACGCGCAGAACTCGGGATTTCAGGGGATTGTGAGCGATCCCACCGGCGCCGCGGTGCCGGATGTGACCATCCGGATTACCAACATCGCTACGGGGGTTATCACCAGCGTCAGCAGCAACGAAACGGGACGGTATACGGCGCCGCTACTGCCGCAGGGCGCCTATCGGATCACTGCGGAAAAGGCGGGGTTCAGCCCGGTGACGCGAGAGAATCTAAAGCTGGACGTCGACCAGACCGCGCGGGTGGATTTTGAACTGAAACTCGGGGCGGTGGCGGAAACCGTGGAAGTGTCGGCGGCGGCGATCCTTCTGGACTCGGAAACGACCACGATGGGGCAAGTGATCGACAATAAGCGCATTGTGGAAATGCCGCTGAACCTGCGCAACTATCTGGAACTGGCGAAGACGGCTGTGGGCGTGCTGCCGGCGTATTCCTTAGGGCGAGGATCGCGCACGGGTGGCGAGGACGGCATGGAGGGGGGATTCATCGCCCTGGGGCAGCACGCGTTTCAGACGAACGTGTTGTTGGATGGCGTGGACAACAGTTCGCGGGCATCGGGTGGACCATTGGGCTTCCAGGCGCAAGCGGTAAAGCCTCCCGTCGATGCGGTTGGAGAGTTCAAGGTTGTTACGAACAACAACTCGGCGGAGTACGGATATCGGATGGGGGGCAAGGTGATCGTGTCGACCAAGTCCGGCACGAATGACCTCCACGGGTCGCTGTATGAATTTCTGCGCAACGAGAAACTGGATGGGACGAATTTTTTCGCGAACCGCTCGGGGTCCACGAAGCCGACGCTGCGGCAGAACCAGTTCGGCGGGACTGTGGGCGGCGCGGTAATCAAGAGCAAGACGTTCTACTTTTTCAGCTATCAGGGGACACGGATTCGCCGGGGCCAGAGTTTCCTCTCCACCGTGCCGAGCGCTCTCGCCAAGGGCGGGGACATGTCGCAGGAGGGGCCGCGGAGAAACCTGATCTTCGATCCCCTGACCACGACCGGAGCGGGTTCCGCCGTGGAGCGGCAGCCGTTTGCCGGCAACCGGATTCCGAGCAGCCGGTTCGATCCCGTGGTTGTACCCATCATTGCGAATTATCCGGCTCCTAATGTGCCAGGAAGGGAATATTTACCCAATAACTTCTTCTTTACGCCCACGGACCGTGAGAAGTCGGACCAGTTCGACATCAAGGTGGACCACAATATCAGCGAACGCGACAGAATCTGGGGGCGGTGGAGCATCCGCCGCGATAACAAGCTGCAAAACGGTCCGTTGCCGCTTTCGGCGCAAGGCGGGGGGCTGGGCCAGACCATCGATCTGCCGGGCGACAACTGGGCGGGCTCGTGGACGCACTCGTTCACGCCGAATATTTATAACGAGGCGCGTTACGGTTTCACACACTTTCCGACGCGTTTCGACATTCTCGATACGGAGAACCTGAACAAGAAATACGGGATCAAAGGCGCTCCGGGCGATACGATGAACGACGGGCTCGATCACGGGCTGGCGCGATTCACGCCGACCGGATATAACGAAATCGGGTCGCGCAGTTTCTGGCCGAACACGAACTTTCTTGACAACGCCCAGTTCAACGACAACCTGCTGTGGCAGCGCGGCAATCATTCCATCAAGACCGGCGTGGAATACCGGAGGAGCATGGTTTTCCGCGAAGCCTCGCGATTTCGCCGCGGGCAGTTCGCCTTCAACGGGATCTTCACCGCGCAGCAGCCGAACGTTGCCGCGAGCCGCGCCAACACGGGCAACGGGATGGCGGACATGCTGCTGGGTTGGGCCAGCGCCGCGACGGTGGGCAACCAAAACGGCGAAGATCTCTACAACCCGTATTGGGGGCTCTATGTGCAGGATGATTGGAAAGTGAGCCGGCGGCTGACCATCAACGCAGGGGTGCGTTGGGAGCTATTTAATCCGGGTTATTTTCCCTATGGGGTTCCGGTGGGGCGGGGGGGCGTGAGCCGCTATCTCACCGAGTTCAACGTGGCGCGCAGCGATCCGCGGTACGAGACGTTTGTCCGGCCCACGGGCCCTCGAGACTGCGGCTGCGCGCAGGATAAGAATAATTTCGGGCCCCGCTTCGGCATGGCGTATAAGCTGAACGACAAGACGGTGATCCGGAGCGGCTTTGGGATCTTTTATGGAGAGGCGGACAACACGCAAAGCGAGAGTTCGCGGTTCGTGAACCAGACTCCGGACTTTACTGAGGTCAACCTGCCCACTTTTGACAACGTGACTCCATCGACGACGGTGCGAAATGGGTTTGTG
This sequence comes from Bryobacterales bacterium, assembly GCA_020847895.1. Lineage (GTDB taxonomy): Bacteria > Acidobacteriota > Terriglobia > Bryobacterales > Bryobacteraceae > CADEFT01. The sequence continues at coordinate 9,234 of JADLBG010000116.1, read as the reverse complement.
CCGGTGCAGTTGCCAGCGGCGGCTCCGGTATTCAACACGACTGTGAACGTGACGAAGGACAACTTAGTGAACCAGTATGTCTCACAGTGGTTCTTTGACGTGCAGCGGGAGTTCGGCGACATTCTGTTCGAGGCGGGGTATCAGGGCGCGAAATCTACCCACCTGTTCGCGAGCCGGAATATCAACAACGGCGGCCCGGATCCCTCGATCCCGGAGGTCCGGCGGCGTGTACGGCCGCAGTGGAACAGCGTGAGCCTGCGCGACGACGGCGCGAATGCGAACTACAATGCCCTGATCGCCAAGGCGGAGAAGCGCTTTTCGAAGGGTCTTACATTCGTCGCTTCCTACACCTGGTCGAAGAATATCGACCAATCGAATGAGAACCTCAATCAAAACACCTCCGGCCGCGCCAGCGAGTACGATCTGACCGCGGAGAGGGGGTTGTCTGACCTGGACCGGCGGCACAATTTCGTGACCAGCTTCACGTATGAGCTGCCTTTCGGGAAAGGGCGGGCCTTCGGCTCGAATTGGAACGAGGCAATGGATGCGATTGCGGGAGGCTGGCAGGTGGGTGGATGGCTGACGCTGATTTCCGGCTTTCCGTTCGACGTGAACTACCCCGGCGATCCGCAAAACAGCGGGACGCGCAACCGCGGCAACCGGATCGGATCGGGAGGAGTGAGCAATCCGACAATCGACAAGTGGTTCGATGAGATGGCGTTCGTGGCGAGCGCTCCGGGCATCATCGGCAATGCGGGCCGGAACGTGCTGATCGGACCGGGGAACAAGACGTTCAATTTCGTGCTGTCGAAACACTTCCGGATGCCGTGGGAGGGGCACATGGCGCAGTTCCGCTTCGAGTCGTTCAATTTCACCAATACGCCGAACTTCGGGCAGCCGAACTCGAATCTGCGGACTCCGGCGACGGCTACCATCACGCAGGCCGAGGATCCGCGGCGCATACAGCTTGCGTTGAAGTACACATTCTGAGGCTGCGCGTTCCCGGAGCTTACACCACATATTTGCGTACCGGGGCTATGGGGATTGGCGATGATGCGAGGAAGAAGGGTCTCTTTAGGAGGCGCGGAGATCGCAGATTTCTTTCTGATCGGTATGGAGTGTCTTGAGCGCAGCGCGAAGTCATAAAGGGCCTGGGTTGTCCGGATAAAGAGGTGTCCATCGGAAATGGCCGGTGTGGCGTAGGTGTCTTCGTCGAGGTTATTGACGGCGAGGATTTCGTGCTCCGTGCCGGCTTTCAGGACGACGGCCACGCCGGCCTCGGTGAGGAAGTAGATCTTTCCGTCAGCCGCCACCGGGGAAGAGAAGATGCGATCAGGCGCGTTGCGGAGGCGGGCCTGTTCGTGGGCTGTGCCAGTGAGGGGGTCGAGCGTGGTGAGGATGCCGCCGTCGCTGGCCATGTAGAGCACGCCGTCGTAGAGGAGAGTGGAGGGGAGTTGCGGGATGGCGCGATGGTATTTCCAGATGGTGTTTTGGGCGGTCATGTCGCCATGCCCTCCGGCGCGGATCGCGAGAAGAGAGTTTTCGGCGGCCATGCCTTGGGCGAACAAGCGCCACTCATCTTCGTTCAGTTTGTTGTCGTGATTGAGGTCGAGGTATTCGAAGAACTGTTTGGCGCGGCCTTCGGGCAATTCCTCCTTGGCGAGGAAGCCGTCGTGGTTGCTGTCATTGGCGAGAAGTTCGGTGAAGGGCGGCACGGCCACCTGGCGGCCGGGGTCGTTTTCGGGGAGGTTATAGCCGTTGATGTAGACAGCGCCGTTCGCGATCACAGGGACAGACTTCATCTCGGAAGCGAGGCCGCGGACAAACCACAGGACTTCGCCGCTCGATGCCTGGTAGGCTTCCATGCGGAAGGAGCCGGGAGCGATGACCTGCAAGGGGCCGTCTTTGGGCTGATACAAGGAGGGAGTGGAATGGCCGCTCACGGCCTCTTTGCGCGCCTGCTTCCAGCGAGGCTTGCCGTCCGTGGCTGAGACGGCGATGGCGAAGGAACCGTGTGTCTGGTCGCAGACGAGCACGACGTTGTCCCCGGCAAGGATGGGAGAGGCGCCCATGCCGTAGAAGTTGTCGAAAGGGCCGAGCGGGGTCCGCCAGCGTTCGACGCCGTCTTTGGTGTAGCTGAGAAGGCCGAATTCGGGGAAAAAGACATACACGGAGTCCGGGCCGGCGGCGGGCGTCGGCGAAGCGGGGCTGTTGCGTTTGTCGAAAGTGTCGCGGCGAGGCCGCGGGCATTCGCGCTTCCAGAGAAGTTTGCCGTCACTCTTGCGCAGGCAGAGTGTCCAGAGCCGCTGGCCGTCGACGGCGGTGAGGTAGATGCGGCCGCCCATGACCACAGGGGAAGAGTGGCCGGGCGGGACCGGCGCGCGCCAGACGAGGTTTTTTGCGGGGCCGAACTCCACGGGCATGTTGCGGCTGGTGGAGACTCCGGTTCCGTTCGGGCCGCGGAAGCGGGGCCAGTCCTCGGCCGAGGCTGGAAGGAAACACAGCGCGAGCACGAAGAGGACGAGCATCCCTGTAGGATACCCAGTCCGCCTGGGGCGGCGGCCGCTCATTCGTAATGGAGAGCTTTTAAGGGATCGAGCGTAGCGGCGCGGCGTGCCGGGAGCCAGCAGGCGAAGAGGCCGGCGGCCGCAAGGACGGCCATGACGGCGACAAAGGTGACGGGATCGCGGGGGGAGACCTTGAAGAGCAGGCTGGCCATGAGGCGGCAGGCGGCGAGGGAGGCTGCGAGGCCGAGCGCCATGCCGAGGGCGAGTTGCTTCAGACCGCGGCCAAGGACGAACCGGAGGATAGCCGGGACATCAGCTCCGAGGGCGATGCGGATGCCGATCTCCCGGGTGCGGCGGATGGTTGCCTGGCTGATGACGGCGTAGATGCCGATGGCTGCCATCAGCATGGCGATGGCGGCGAAGACGAGGAACAGGGTTCCGAAGACGCGCAGATACCAGCGGTCGCGTTGAATGGATTCGGACAGCGGTTCGACGCCGGACAGGGGGAGGTCCTGATCGACGGACTGAACCTGTGTTCTGAGCGAGGAGGCAAGCGAGGAGGCGTCTCCCCGAGTTCGGAGCAGGAGCGTCATGCCGGCGTTGCTTTCCTGACGGTAGGGAACAAAGATGACGGGGTCCTCCATTCCGTCGATTGGATCGTTCTGCCGGATATCGGGAGTAACGCCGACGATGGTGAGCCAGGCTTTGGGCTTGTCATCCTCCCAGAGGCGGAAGCGCTTGCCGATGGCGCCGTTGTGGGACCAAAACCGGGTGGCGAAGGTTTGGGTGACGATTGCGGCCTCTTTGCCGGGGAGTCCGTCGGTGTGGTCGAAGTCGCGGCCGCGGAGCAAGGTGATGTTGACGGTTTGGAAGTAGCCGGGCGCGGCTACCACTCCGGCGGCGGCAGGACGCTTCCTGCCGCCGGTGTTGGGATTGCCTTCGACTTCGAAGGTCCAACCGGTAACGGAGAGGAGGACGCTTTCGATGAGCAGTTGACGGATGATGTGCCAGCGGCCCGCTCCGAGCGCGGCGCGGATGGAGATTTCACGGCTTCGGGTCATGGCGCGGCTGAGCATCATGTTGGCGACATTGGCGCAGGCGATGAGTAGCACGAAGCCAACGGCTCCAAGCATGAGCAGGAAGACCAGCCGCGACCTCCGTTGAAGGTTTGCTGAAAGGTCTGCACGGTGACGGCGGTGTCTTTGCCGGTGTCGGGGAATTCCTTTGCGATGCGTCTCGAAACCGTGGAGAGTTCGGAGGCGGCTTGCGAGATGGAGACTCCTGATTTGAGCATGCCAATGGCGAGCAGGCGCAGGTTGTCGCGCTTTTCGAGGGAGGCGTCGGGAACGAGGGCGAGCCAGACATCTTCGTTGTTGGGGAACCTGAAGCCCTCGGGCATGACTCCGATGAGGGTGACTGGTTTTTCATTGACGCGGACGGCGCGGCCGATGATGCGCGGGTCGCTGCCATAGCGGTCTTTCCAGGCGCCGTATCCGAGCAGGGCAACGGGCGCGGCGCCGGGTTTGCCGTCATCTTCCGTGAAGGCGCGGCCAATGACGGGCTGAACCTGGATCATGTGGAAGAGGCCGGGAGTCGCGCGGGCTCCGCGGTAGCGCCGTGGCGGGTTACCGCGCTCGCTGATTCCATTGGCTGGGGGATGACGCCTTCGAAGAACTCGAAGGATTGGGCGGAGGCGCGGTAATCGCGGAAGTCGGGGTAAGAGAGTGGCTGCGTTCCGCGGCCGCGGGAGAGGTTGCGGCCCTGGACGACGACCAGACGCTCGCTGCCGGGGAAGGGGAGGGGCTTGTAGAGGACGGCGTTCACAAGTGTGAAGATTGTCGTGTTGGCGCCGATCCCCAGCGCCAGCGTGACGATAATGGCAGCGGAAAACCACGGATGTTTGCGGAGCATACGGGCGGCGAATCGCAGGTCGTGGGTCCAGTTCATAGTCCTTGGAACGAAGACCAGGCGGCATTTGTTTCCAGGAGGTGATAAAAAGGTAGTAGTCTCATGGGACTCTCCTGTTCGCTCCGGTTTCCGCTGGTAGTGTTTGCCGGCGCAGTGTGGATGCATGCGCAGACGGGCGCGGCCGGCAAGGTGGACTTCAACCGGCAGATCCGCCCGATCCTTTCCGACAAGTGTTTTGCGTGCCACGGACCGGACTCGAAGCACAGGATGGCGGGGCTGCGCCTGGACCGGAAAGACAGCGCGATGCGGGTGGTTGTGGCGGGAAAACGCGGCGAGAGCAAATTGTTTCAGAGGGTGAGCCACGCGGACGTGAAGCGGCGGATGCCGCCGCCGGGGGGGGCGGAGCAGACGCTGACGAAGGAACAGGTGGAACTGATCGGGAAATGGATTGACCAGGGGGCGGAGTGGCACACGCACTGGGCGTATACGGCTCCTGTACGGCCGGCGATTCCGGAGGTTTCAAACAAGGCATGGGTGCGGAATCCGATAGACAGCTTCGTGCTGGCGCGGCTCGAGAAAGAGGGGCTGAAGCCTTCGCCGGAGGCGGACAAGGTGACGCTGATGCGGCGGTTGAGCCTGGATTTGACCGGGTTGCCGCCGACGCGCGAGGAGGTGCGGGCGTTTCTCGCGGATAAATCGCCGAATGCGTGGGAAAAGCAGGTGGACCGGCTGCTCGAGTCGCCGCACTACGGGGAACGGATGGCGATGCAGTGGCTCGACCTGGCGCGGTATGCCGACACGCATGGTTATCACATTGACAGCCATCGGGACATGTGGCCGTGGCGGGATTGGGTGATCCAAGCGTTCAACACGAACATGCCGTATGACAAGTTCACGTTGTGGCAACTGGCCGGGGATCTGCTTCCCAAGCCGACGCGCGAGCAGATTCTGGCGACGGGGTTCAACCGCAACCACATGATCAATTTCGAGGGCGGAGCGATTCCGGAAGAGTACATGGTGGAGTACAACGTCGACCGTGTCGAGGCGACATCGGTGACGTGGATGGGCATGACGATGGGCTGCGCGCGGTGCCATGACCACAAGTACGATCCCATCAGCCAGCGGGATTTCTACCGTTTCTTCGCCTTCTTCCACAACATTGACGAGAAGGGTCTGGATGGACGGGCGGGGAATGCGCAGCCGGTGCTGGCGCTACCGGATGACGTGCAGGCGGCGCGGGGGAAGGAACTGGAGAAGGCGATTGAAGCGCGGGAGAAGGCGCTGCCCGAGAAGAAGGTGGCAGAGCAGGTGGAGGCTTGGATGCGGAGCGCGGCGCCATCGTATGGGCCGACGGACGCGGTGGCGCATTTCGAATTGGACGGGAGTTTCTCCGATACGAGCGGTCATTACAAACCGGCGAGAGTGGTGGCGGGGAATCCGACGTTCTCGAGCGGAGCGGCGGGGCAATCGGTTGCCTTCGATGGCGAGACGCAGGTGGATTGGGCGGCCGCACAAGGCGAGGCGTTCAGCGCGGCGTTCTGGTTCCGGCTGAACAACAAGCTGGAGCAGGCGATTCTGCACAAGGCGGCGGACGGAAGAGGGGTGCTGATTCGTACGGATGAGGCGGTGTCGATCGGCGATTTGAAGCGGGGCGCGCACCTGCATGTGCGGCTGGCGGGCAAGGGTGCCGCGGAAGTCAGCACGAAGAAATACGTGGTGCAGAGCGAATGGACGCAGGTAACGGTGAGTTATGACGGATCAGGGAAGGCGTCCGGGTTGCGCGTGTATCTGGATGGTGCTCCCGCGGAGTTGAACGTGGTCGCGGACAAGCTGAGCGGTCCCGTGGGGAACAGCGCGCTGTGGAGCACGGGGAACAAAACGATCGACAAGCCGCTGCGTTCGCAGTTGGATGACGTGCGGCTTTTTGAGCGGGCGCTGAACGCGGACGAAGCGCGGCAACTGGCCGTGGATGCGCCGGTGCGGGGGATATTGAACGGGCCGGAAGGGAAATGGTCAAAGGAGCAGAAGGAACGGGTTCACGATTATTACCTGACGTACGCCGCTCCGCGGGAGGAACGCAAGGCGTGGGCGGAGTTGAAGGACTTGCGGGCGAGCAAGGAGAAGCTGGACAAGCAGATTACGACGGTGATGGTGATGGACGAGTTGCCTCAGGCTCGGGACACGTTCGTTCTGGGGCGCGGGGACTATCGCAATCATGGGGAGAAGGTGACTCCGGGGGTGCCGGCGAGCCTGCCTCCGCTGCCGCATGGGGCTCCGGCAAACCGGCTGGGGCTGGCGGAATGGCTGATTGATCCGTCGAATCCGCTGACGTCGCGGGTGGCGGTGAACCGGTTCTGGCAGATCTACTTTGGGAACGGGATTGTGGAGACGGCGGAGGATTTCGGATCGCAGGGTTCACCGCCGACGCATCCTCAACTGCTCGACTGGCTGGCGACGGAGTTTATCCGCACGCAATGGGACGTGAAGGCGATGCAGAAGCTGATCGTGATGAGCGCGGCCTACCGGCAGAGTTCGAAGGCGACGCCGGAGCTGATGGAGCGCGATCCACAGAACAAGCTGCTGGCGCGGATGTCGCGATTCCGGCTGGCGGCGGAGTTTGTGCGCGACAATGCGCTGGCGGCGAGCGGGCTGCTGAGCGAGCAGATTGGGGGGAAGAGCGTGTTTCCGTATCAGCCGCCGGGTCTGTGGGAAGAGCTTGCCTATGGGGATGTGTTCAGCGCCCAGACCTACACGCCGAGCCACGGGAAGGATCTCTACCGGCGCAGCATGTACACATTCTGGAAGCGTACGGTACCGCCGGCGCAGCTTTCGACATTCGATGCGCCGGACCGGGAGAAGTGCATCGCGCGGCGCACGCGGACGAATACGCCGCTGCAGGCGCTGGTGCTGATGAATGATCCGACGTATATCGAAGCGGCGCGAGTGCTGGCGGAAAAAGTGATTGCGCAGGGCAAGCGCGATGCTGCATCGCGCATCAGGACGGCGTTCGAGATGGCGGCGGCGCGAACGCCGAGTTCTCAGGAAGTAAAGCTGCTGGCGGGGCTCGCGAAGAGAGAAGAGGAAACCTTCCAGCGGAATCCGGAGGAGGCGAAGAAACTCCTCGGAGTGGGTGAATCGAAAGCAAGCGGCAATGCGGCAGAGCTGGCGGCATGGACCACGGTGACCAGCGCGATTCTGAATCTGGACGAAGTGATTACGAAGGAGTAACCGGCGATGAACCCCCATGACGAATTGAAGCTTGCATTGACGCGCCGCCATTTTTTCGGGCTGACGAGCACGGGCCTGGGCGCGGCGGCGCTGGCCACGCTGATGGGCGAGCCCGCATCGGCGCGAACGTTGAACGGGCTGCCGCATTTTCCGCCGACGGCGAAGCATGTGATCTACCTGCATCAATCGGGCGGGCCTTCGCAGATGGACCTGTTCGATCCGAAGCCCGATCTCAAGAAGCTGCAGGGAACAGAACTCCCGGCGAGCGTACGCATGGGGCAGCGGATTACGGGCATGACGTCGGGCCAGGCGACACTGCCGGTGGCGTCTTCGATGTTCCGTTTCGCGCAGCACGGGCAATCGGGAGCGTGGATGAGCGAACTGCTGCCGCACACTTCCAAAGTGGCCGATGATCTGACCATTATCCGGACGGTGAATACGGACGCCATCAATCACGATCCGGCGATCACGTTCATTCAGAGCGGCAGCCAGCAGCCGGGGCGGCCGAGCATGGGGGCGTGGGTGAGCTACGGGCTGGGCAGCGAGAACGAGAACCTGCCGGCATTCGTGGTGATGCTGTCTCAGGCGAATGCGCTGAATGTGGATCAGCCGTTGTTTTCGAGGCTTTGGGGGAATGGCTTCCTGCCTTCGAATCACCAGGGGGTGCGGTTCCGGGGCGGAACGGAGCCTGTGTTGTACCTGGATAATCCTCCGGGAATCTCGCAGGACACGCGGCGCAACATGCTGGACGTGATCGGGAAGATCAACCAGATTCGGGAGAGCGCGTTCCACGATCCGGAGATTGAGACCCGGATCTCGCAATATGAGATGGCGTACCGGATGCAGACCTCGGTGCCCGATTTGATGGACCTGTCGAAGGAGCCGGCGAGCACGTTTGAACTGTACGGAACGGATTCGCGCAAGCCTGGAACATATGCGGCGAACTGTCTGCTGGCAAGGCGGTTAGTGGAGAGGGGCGTGCGCTTCGTGCAGTTGTATCACCGCGGGTGGGACCAGCATAACGACCTGCCGCGGGATCTGGCGTTGCAGTGCAAGGGAACCGACCAGGCATCGGCGGCCCTGGTAGCGGACTTGAAGCAGCGCGGGTTGCTCGATCAGACGCTGATCGTATGGGGCGGTGAGTTCGGGCGCACGGTGTACTGCCAGGGCAAGCTCACCGACGCCAACTACGGGCGCGACCATCACGGGCGGTGTTTCACGATGTGGCTGGCCGGCGGCGGAATGAAGCGGGGGCTCACGTTAGGGGAGACGGATGAGTACTGCTACAACATCGTCTCTGACGGCGTGCACGTGCATGACCTCCAGGCAACCATTCTGCACACGCTCGGCGTCGATCATAAGCGGCTGACGTTCAAGTACCAGGGGCGGCATTTCCGGCTGACGGACGTGAGCGGCGAAGTGGTGAAGAAGGCGCTTGGGTGATTTAGCGGTCAGCGGTCAGAACTAACGAGGCTTCGCCTCAGACCGACGAGTTGTATTTTCGTTGGGGGAGCGAGATCGTGGATAATTCGAGAGTTGGCCCCGGCCGAGCAAGGAACCGGAAACCGGTTCCGTCATTGGACCGCGAAGC
>JADLBG010000115.1 GCA_020847895.1 Bryobacterales bacterium | reverse complement strand
GGCGGAGTAACTCTCCCCGGCGGGCCGCTCGACCGGCACGTCCACGGGCCGCGGATGCATTTCCATCAGCACGCCGTCGTTGTCGAATACCTTGATGCGGGGCATGCGGAGTTGTGAGCCGTCGATCAGCGGCTGGTTCCACGTGTACACAATCCACCCCGCCGTGGGTTCTCCCACCACCTTTCCCAACTTCAGGCGGCGGTAGCCTTCCGAGAAATCCTCCGCGTCGGATAGCGAATGCTGGTTCGTTACGAGAATGGTCGGCAGTTCGAGCGCCCGCTGCCCCAGGGCGGAGCGCGCGGGGATGGCGGCGCGGCCTCGCTCGAGGAACGTCAAGTACGGTCTGCGCGCGAAGACATCGAGGGCATAGGCGTTGACGAATCCGCCGGTGTTATTACGAATGTCGATGATCACGCCTTGTCTGGCCTGATTGGCGGCATCGAGGTCAATATAGAGGTGCGTCAGAGACTCCTGTGACATGTCCGGCATGTGGACATATCCAAGTTTGCCGCCGCTGGCTTTCTCCACATAGGTCCGTCTGTTTTCCACCCATGCGCGGTAGAGCAGTTTCTTTTCGGTGGAGAGGGTCACGGGCTGCACTTCCACTTTTCTCGCCTGTGAGCCATCGGCGGCAGCGGACACCGTCAATTCCACACGCTTGCCGGCTTTGTGCTGCAACAGAGACCAGAGATTGTGCGGCGGGTTGAGGGCTGTTCCGTCCAGCGACACCAGGTACTCGCGCGCCTTGACGCCCGCGAGCGCGGCTGGTCCGAGCGGAATGACCTCCGTAATCTGAAGCTTGCCCTGAGTCTCATAAGTGGAGGCATCAAACCGCAGGCCTAGCTGTCCGATGTCCGGTTCCGTCCCGGCGGGTTTCGAAACGCCGAGGTGGGAAGCGTTCAATTCGCCGTGCATCAGATTGAGCAGCCGGTAGACTTCTTCCGGCGTGCGCGCGGCGGCGACAAACGGTTCATATTGCTGCCGCAGCGCATCCCAGTTGACTCCGTTGAACTTGTCATCGAAGAAGTTCTCGCGCTGATATGTCCAGGCTTGTTGAAAGACCTTCCGTTTTTCAAGATCGAAGTTCACGTCCATTTCGGCGGTGACGGGAAGCGGCTTGGCCTGCCGCGAGTCCACGGCGATAGTCTGGATACGGCCGCGGTCGAGATAGTAGACTTCCTTGCCGCTCGCGGCGAATTGACCATCCTTCTTTCTTCCGGCAGTGGACGTGAGTTGACGGACGGCTGGAGGCTCCGCCGCCAGTTCGTCGAGCGAGTACGTATAGAGGTTCCGTTGTCCGGCTGACTCAGCGGTAACCAGAAGGGACTTGCCGTCGGGGCTGATTTCGAAATCGTTCACGTCGATTCCCAGGGGCAGGAAAGAAAGCCGCTGGCGGATCCCATCGAAAACAATCTGGACCGGATTTGTTTTTGGGCTCTTGGGCTCGCTTGCCGGCTTGGCCGCTCCCTCCTGATCCTGTCCGCCCGCGGCTGGTTTGAACAGATCGCGGAGGCGGTCTTCCCGGAAGCGGGGCGTACGCGGGATCAGGTCCACGCGCGCAATGCGCGTCTCTTCTGTCCGTTGCGAGGTGTCAAACAGCAGGTACTTGCCATCCGCACTGAATTCCACCGTGCTTGCGCTGCTGTTTGCGAGGAAGGAAACAGGCTTCGCCTCTCCTCCATCTTTGGGAGCGACGAGAATGTTTGCGAATCCTCTGGTTCCTCTGCTTGAAAATGCGACCCACCGGCCATCAGGCGACCAGGCGAGCGATTTGCGGGACACCAGCGGCATGCGGCCTACGGCCCCCTCCGCCAACACCCGCTCCTGCTTTTTTTCGAGGTCATAAATCATTACCGCGCGGCCTCCACGGAGGAAGGAGAGAAGCTTGCCGTCGGGGCTGAACCGCGGCGCCGCATCGGCCTCCGCGGAAGAAGTGATCTGTGTTTCCGATTCGGCAACAAAGTCGTAGAGGAAGACTTGCGCGGCTCCGTTTCGCTCGGAGACATAAGCGAGTTTGCGGCTGTCCGGCGCCCATTGAAGGTGAGCTTCGAGCGCGGGCGTGTGAGTCACCTGAATCGCCGGACCTCCGTCTTTGGCCGGCGCGGCAAACACTTCCCCATGCGCCGTGAAGGCGGCTTTCTTCCCGTCGGGCGAGATGGCCAGTTCGTCGAAGCCCGAGGTAAGGGAGAGGTGCGTCACCGCGGGACCCGCGGCGGCCCCGTGCAGGTGAATGGGAATAGGGGCGGCTTTTCCGTTCCCGGTCTCCATTTTCCAAATGCCGAGACCGCGCTCGAAGACGATGAGCTTGCCGTCCTGGGATATCGTAGACCAAAGGACACGCCCATCCTTAAAAGAAGATACCTGCCGCGATGTTCCTTCGAGAGGCTGGCGCCAAATCTGTTCGACGCCCGTGCGGTCAGAGACAAAGAAGAAGCTTTTTCCGTCGGGCGCCCACATGGGCCAGATCTCCTTGGCGGCTCCGTCTGTGATGCGCTCGTAGGTGGGAGGCACACCCGGTTTTATCAGATAGATCTCGCTGACGTCGAGATGGCTATGTCCTTTGCGCCACCACTGGCGCGCCGCCACGCCGCGCGCGTTGAGGAGGATGCCGCGCCCGTCGGGAGAAGGAGCAGCGAAGAACTCGCCGGCATAGCGGTCCGCGGCTACCGGCATCGGCGTCCCGCCCGTGGCGCGCACCCGGTAAACGTCCGTCATTCCGGCAATGTCGCCGCTCG
>JADLBG010000114.1 GCA_020847895.1 Bryobacterales bacterium | reverse complement strand
TCGAGGATATTCGGCCGGTCGCTCGGGCCGCCGTCGACATTCCCGTAACCCGGCGCGTCGCTGCCCACATACAGCGTCAGCGGCGTGCCCGATTTGATCAATGCCGAACTCGACCATTGCCAGTTGTCGGTGATCCACTTGATCCACGAGCGCGATGTGGAGAGCTTTGGCAAATCCCAACTCTGATAGATCATCAGCGAATGCGTGGAGTCGAAGTTGCTCAGTCCTTTGCGGTCCTTGAGGGATTCGTACTGGCTCTGCGCGCGGCCGCCCGAGAGGTCGCGATTCGCCGCTGTCGCCGTGAAGTCCGCGCCCTGATCGATAGCTTTCGAAAACGCGTAACTGAACCCGAGGTTGAGGCCGCGCCACCGGGGCAGGTCGATCGATGCCATGGCCCCGTCAAGATAGGCGGCGCCGCCATTGACGATGTCCTTCACATCATAAAAGCGCGGATCGGGGCGCCGCTGGTCCACCGTATCCGTGGTCAGCGGAATTCCCGGAACCGGTTCGGCGCGGTTGGAGATATAGACGTTCATCAACTTGAACGTCCGGCTCCCCACATATCCCAGGCGCAAGGTCGCCTGGCCGATTCTCTTCTCGAGGCTGAAGTTGTATTGATGCACGTACGGCGAAACCAGATCGGGGCTGAAATAGGTGGGCGAGGTGCGCGTGTTGGCGCTCTTGAGATCGATACCCGCCAGCGGATTCAGCAGGTTCGGGCTCTGCACCTGAACATACAGAACCTCCGGCAGCGAATATCGGACCTGCTGGTAAGTCACCGGAGGGATTTCATCAAAGCTCACCGTATAGCCCATGCGCAGCATCCACTCGCCAGGCAACTGATAGGCAATATGAAAGCGCGGGCTGAAATTGTTGCAATCGCAGTGATACGGCAACCTCTCGCGGTTGTTCACTTCACGCGGCGTGGTGACCAGGTTATAACGCAGTCCCGCATAGATCTGAAGTTTTGAATTGACACGCCATTGATCGGCAAAAAAGCTATTCGCGCTCCAGTTGCGAAAGCCGCGGCTCAGGTCGCCCACCATCACTTCATAAGTGGTTGCCTGCCCGGCAAGGAGATTCTGGATCGCCGTCTTGCCGAAGTTACTGGCAAACCAGATGAGTCCGCGGGAGTTGTTCGTTTCCGAGCCATTGAGCTGAAACCTCGAGGCATCGCCGCCGAAGCTGAGCGTGTGGCGCCCGCCGGCGACGCGGTGCGCTCCCACCAGGCCCCAGCGATAGCTGTTTTGCGCCCGGTCAATCGGGAAATGGCTGTCGGGCCCCAGTTCATCAATCTGATACCCCATGCGCACGCGCGGACCCACGGCGTTCGGCTCGGGCTTCAGCAGGGACCGGTTCCGGGTGAACCCGGCGCCGATGGAGATATCCGTGAAGGCGGACGGACTGTAGTCGAGCGTCAGCCGGGAGCGGTGATTGTGGATCTCCATGTCCGGATTTTGCCCGGCCACCAGTTCGAAGGCGCTCACCCGCTGGCGGTTGATCGCGTGCGATGCGAACACCTTCATCTTGTCCGTCAACTGCCGGTCCAGCCGCAGGCTCCCATCCAGTTCGTCGATGCGCTGCGGAGAGTTCGTGTTGAGGGCGCGTTCGTCAAAGTCCTGCCGGTTGGGCAGTTCCGCCGGATAGGCATTGAGAAACCGCTGCACCAGCGCCCGCAAAGCCGGATCCGTTGCGGTGGGCGTTCGCTCGTTGGCGAGCGGAACCAGAACGTTCCCATTGACCATGCCGCGAATCTTGCGCTGGCCGAAGCTTCCCGTGAGCGCTCACAGGCCCCGCACCTGTGTGGTGAACCGCCCGCCATAGCTGTTCTGCCGCGAAGGCTTCACCGGGCCGGATTGGAAGAATGTACGCGCATTGAAGACGCTGTTGCGAAGTTCCTCGAACAGGTCGGCATGAAATCCCGAGGCAAGGGGGGCGGGTTTGAGGACGCTCAACTCGCTGGGAGGCCTGCCATGCTCGGCGGTGTAATAGCTCCTCTCCGCCAGCGGCACGGGAAGAATAGAGTAGTTCACCCCCAAACGGATATTCGACTCTTTGAGGACGTCGGTGTCGATACGGTTCACCGCGACGTTTTCATTACGGCGCGCCGCCGCCGCGGCCAGCGTCGTACCGGATGGCTTGGGCGCGGCCGCGGCCGCATCCGCCGCCGGCGCGTCCTTCCGCTCGGTCTTGTTATCCGCCGCCTGCATCGCCAGGAAGACTGAAAAAAATATGATGAGGAATCGCAAGTATCAGTATACTTGCTCCCATGAACGCAAGCCGTACGTGCGTTCGCATCGCGGTTGTCGGATACTGAGGTGTAGGTCTAGGGTAATGAAGTTCTCCTTGGAAAAGGCAGCAGCCCCACTGTTGTTTCTGCTCGCCGCCGCCATGATGATCCCTTCCTGCACTCGCCACGCGACACAGGCGACACAGCCCGGCAAATCGCCGGTACAACCGGCCGTCAACCAGGCGGAGAAGCTGTTTCAGCAGGGCTGGCAGGCGGAAGTCGCGGCCGACTACCCGCGGGCCGCGGAGGCGTACGAGAAGGCGGTGGCCGCGGACCCAAGCTACGCGCCGGCATGGCGACACCTCGGAAGAGTAGCCTTGTTGCAGAATGATCCGCAACGAGCGCTGGACAGGCTGGGCCGGGCCTTGCAACTCGAACCGCGGGATGCGGTGGCCTTGCACTGGAGAGGCGACGCGTACCTGAAGTTGTACCAACCGGCGAAGGCGATTCCGGATTATCAGCGTGCCGCGGAACTCGAACAGGAACTGCTTGAGCGGGCTGAAATCTATCATTCCTGCGGCTTGGCGTACATCCAGTTGGGAGATTTCAAGCAAGCCCTGGAGCAGTATTCGAAGGCAGTCCGCTGGAGGCCTGGGGACGGACGCAACTACCTCGACCGCGCGATGATCCTGCGAAAATTCGGGCGCCTGGCGGAGGCGGAGCAGGATCTTGCCGTTGCCGTCACCCTTTCTCCCGACAATGGCGACGCGCGTCTGGAGAGAGGCGGTGTCTTCTTCCAGCTTGGGCAGTTCGCCGCGGCCTTACCCGACTTGCAGCGCGCCGTGGAACTGGACCCGGCAAGCGCCCTCGCGTGGCAGCTTCTGGGGGAATCCAGCCTCCGCGTGAAGAGATATGACGCGGCGGTGAAAGCCTTGACGAAGGTGATCGCTCTCGATCCGAACAATCCGCGTCTTCACTTGAACCTGGGAATGGCTCATGTCAACACGGGCCGGATTGAGAATGCCCTCGAGGACTTCGCCGCGGCCCTGAGGCTGCGGCCGGACTATGGGGAAGCGTTCCTCGAGCGCGGGCGGGCTTACATGCTCTCCGGACGTTACGAAAAGGCGCGCGAAGACATGCAGCAGGCTCTCAGACTGTACCCGGCATCGGAAGAGGCCAAGCTGACGCTGCGGCAGGCGAACGAGAACATTGCGGCTTTGTCGAAGCCGCCGTCGAAACCGGCAGAAAAGCCGGCTCCGATTCCGGCGCCCGCGGTCTCTCGGGCGACTCCTCCCGTTCCCGCGAAAGCGCCGGTGGACCCGCGCGCCGCGGAAGCACACTGGCGCGCGGGCCGCGATTTCATCTACGCCCATCAATACGTGAAGGCCATCGAAGAGTTGAACGAAGCGGTGCGGTTGAACCCGAGCTATGCCGAGGCCTTCAATGCCCGCGGTTTCGCACGGTTGCTGATGAAGGAATACACGAACGCAATTGCGGATTTCGACATGGCCCTGAAGCTTTCTCCGCAATATGCCAACGCGATGCGCAACCGCGAAGTGGCGGTGAAGGCGGCGCGAGAGAAAAAGATGCGCCAGGCCGGCGCACGGCAGGCCGCGCCCGCCGCTCCCAGCACGTCTTCAAGCCTGGAATCCGCCGAAGCCCGCTATCGCCACGCCAAGGAATTGATCAATGCGAGACAGTACGCGCAGGCAATCGACGAGTTCAGCCGCGCCATTCAATCAAGGCCGGATTATCCGCAAGCCTACAACGCGCGAGGATTCGCATGGCTGCTGATGGGTGAATATTCGCGAGCCATCGCGGATTTCAACCAGGCCCTGCATCATCTTCCGGATTATGCCAACGCCTACCACAACCGCGCGGTGGCGCTGAAAGCCTCCGAAAACCTGGGCGCCGCGAAGATCACGATGCACTAGTGGATCGTCTTGCTCTTGCGGTTCATGTAATCGAGCAGGAGATATTCGCCCAGAGTATACGGAGTGGTGAAATAAGCCTTGCCGCGGCAGAGTTCGGTCACCTGCTGGACGAACTGCACGAGCCCGTAATCGCTGGCGAGCATGAAGGTATTGATCATGATGCCCTTGCGCTTGCAGCGGCCAACCTCTTCGAGAGTGCGGCTGATGACGAGGGGATCGAGGCCGAAAGCGTTGCGGTACATCTTGCCGTCATCGAGAGTGAGCGCCGAGGGTTTGCCGTCGGTGATCATGATGATCTGCTTCATGTCCTTGCGCTCTTTCTCGAGCAGGCGCTGGGCGAGGATGAGGCCGTCGCGAGTATTGGTGTACCAGGGGCCCACCTGCACCCGCGCAAGCTCGGAGAGCCGCACTTCCTCCGCCGAATCATGGAAGAGAACGCAGCGGAGCGTGTCGCCGGGGAACTGCGTGCGGATGAGATGCGCTAAGGCGAGGGCCACTTTCTTGGCGGGGGTGAAGCGGTCCTCGCCGTACAGGATCATGCTGTGGCTGCAATCGAGCATCAGCACGGTGGCGCAGGAACTGCGGTATTCGGACTGGTGGACGTGCAGGTCCTTGTATTCGAGATTCAAGGGAAGGCTCAGCCCTTCGCGGCGCATGGCGGAGAAGAGGGTGGTGGAGATGTCGAGGTTCAGGGTGTCGCCGAACTCGTATTGCTTCGAGGCGCCGCTGGCTTCGATACCGGTGGCGAGGTCTCGGGTATCGTGCGCTCCGAAGCTCGCTTTGCCCAGCGAGCCGAGGAGATCCTTGAGGGTCTTGTAGCCGAGGAAGTCGATGGACTTGTCGGTGACCTCAACGGTGGAGTTGTTTTCGGCCTCCCCGCCGGCTCCCGTGGCCCCCTGCTGGTCATCGAGGCGCACATAGCCCTCCTGCGCCAGTTGCCGGGCAAGGCGGTCGACGAGCCGGTCGAGTTCCTCGGGTGTCATCCTGTCGAGGATTTCTCTGGTTTGCTCCATCTTTTCAGCGTCGAGGAGACGGTCCTCATAGAGCGCATGTTCGATGGCATCCCGCAGTTCCTGGAAGGACATGGCGCGGCCGGGGTTCGGGTAGTAGGGGTTGTCGAAGCCGCTTTGGAGGAAGAAATCGGCCAGGGCGCGCATCAAGTCCTCGGAACTGATATCCAGATCTTCGGGGGTGTAGCGCGAGTACTTAATCCACTTCATGAAGGCCCTCCGGGAGAGCGGCTAATTGAACTGACGCCGCTTCTGGCGGCGGGGTTGCTCCTCGCCGGGATCTTCGCGGCGGCGCTCGTCGGCGGTGAATCCCAGTTCTTCGTTGCGGCTGATGCGGCGGTGGGCGTAAAGACCTTCGAGGATAAACTCGCCGGCGGCGGCGCGGACGGCGTCGTCCGAACCGGGGCCCACGCCGAGAGCGGCGGTCTTTTCCATGAGTCCCTGAATGGACTGAAGCTGCCGTAAGGATTCCCGGGCTCCGAGCGAGGCGTCGAGTTTGAGGGCGCCGCCGAGATCGAAGTATTGCACGATCTGGTTCATATTGACGCCCTCGAAGTGGTTCGAGAAGATGCGCGCGGCGGCGAGCCGGATCAGTTCGCGGGCGACGGCTTCGGAGCCCTTCAACTCGCCTTCATACTCCAGTTCGAGTTTGCCGGTGATGGAGGGAAGCGCGTTATAAAGGTCGGAAACGCGGGCGGCGGCCACCTTATCGCCGCAGCGGATGGCGCGCGCTTCGGCGTTGGAGGCGACGTTCTCACTAACGGTGATGGGGAGGCGTTGGGAGACCCCGGAACGCTTGTCGATCTTCTTGTCCTCGCGCGCAAGGAAGGCGACCTGTTCGATCACCTCCTGAAGGTATGAAGGCATGACGATTTCGACGGGCGACTTGCGCTTGAGCCAGGATTCCTGACGGGTGATGGCCATTCCCTGTTCGGCGGTGAGCGGATAATGCGTGCGGATTTCGCTGCCGATGCGGTCCTTAAGAGGAGTGATGATCTTGCCGCGGGCGGTGTAGTCTTCGGGGTTGGCGGTGAAGACGAGGAGGACATCGAGCGGGAGGCGGACGGGATAGCCCTTAATCTGCACGTCGCCTTCCTGCATGATGTTGAAGAGGCCCACCTGGATCTTGCCGGCGAGATCGGGGAGTTCGTTGATGGCGAAGATGCCGCGGTTGGCGCGCGGGAGAAGGCCGTAGTGGATGGTGAGTTCGTCGGAGATGTCCTGCCCGCGGCGGGCGGCCTTGATGGGGTCGATGTCGCCGATCATGTCGGCGATGGTGACATCGGGGGTGGCGAGTTTTTCGATGTAGCGGTCCGAGGAAGCCATCCAGGCAATGGGAGCGTCATCGCCTTTGTGGAGAAGCAGTTCACGGGCATACCGGGAGATGGGGCGGTAGGGGTTATCGCGGATTTCGCTGCCGGCAACGTAGGGCATGGCTTCATCGAGCAGCGTGGTGAGCATGCGGATGATGCGGGTTTTCGCCTGTCCGCGAAGGCCGAGCAGAATGAAGTTGTGGCGCGAGAGAACGGCATTGACGATTTGCGGAACCACCGTGTCTTCGTAGCCGATGACGCCGGGGAAGAGCGGGCACTTTCCAGCAAGGCGCGCGATGAGGTTTTCGCGCATTTCGTCCTTCACGGCGCGGGCGGCAATACGCTCTTCACTGAAGCGGGGATCGCGCCGTAAAGCTCCCAAGGTGGCGGGTAAATCATGCAGGTTCATCTCGAGCATCCTCCTATGGGTACGGCTACCGAGGATTGTAGCAGACAGGCTTGCGCCAACCGCTGCCGGTAGCACATCAGGCTGTGCGCCCTTTTCCGGCTTGTCATGATTGGCGTCATTTTGGGCTGTCATTTTTTGGCGTGCATCGGGCACGCAGGCGTGCTACACTGCCGTGCTACCTGGCAGGAGTCACCTTGAAAATTTAGGAGGCGAAAGCCCATGAAGTCTCAGGTGAGGATATTGGCATGTACTTTGCTGGCGCTGGCGTTGTGC
>JADLBG010000113.1 GCA_020847895.1 Bryobacterales bacterium | reverse complement strand
AGGCTCGATGATCTGCACTTCGACGACGGGTTCCGCCTCCATGGCTCCCTTCGGAAACGCGAGCAGGGGTTCAAAGCCGAGCATGGGAAGCGCCGGAGGAAGGGATGCAAACACGGGGCCGGAGCTAAAATCCCGAAGCGGCGTCTGGAAAACAGCAGGATGTTCCCAATTCCAGGCGTGCTCTCCGCCCTCATCGAGACGGGCGGCATCCCGCCGGGAACTCCAGCCAGGCAGTTCTGGCCGCTGTTCCGCCACAAGCGCATCGAACACCGCCGCCGGGCGCGCGGAGGCAACAGGGCCGGGTTGCGCGATGAGAATTTCCACGGCCCCGGCTGTTGGTGGAAACGCCTCGAGACGCAGGTGGAGTTCCGGCAGAAACGGCTCTACCATTTGCCTCAAGGGCCCGACGGCCAGTTGCCGGAAGCCCCGCAGGGACTTGGTGAGGGGGCCGTAGGGAAGAAACCCTTTCATCTCCTCTTGCGGGAGCGGCACACCGCCCGGCGGAGCGGATTTGCCGTTCTTTCCGTTCTTGCCGTTCTTCGTCTCAGTGCCTGTTCCGGTAAGGGTTTCAAAGCGTTTCTGCGCGTCCATGAGACGCGAAAGGGCCATCTTTTCGTGCTCCTGATGGAAGAGACGGCGATGCATGTCCGAACAGAACTCACTGTCGGCGAGCTTGCGTAACAACGCCAGCCGTTTCCCGCAGTAAAGGCACTTCATGCGTCCATGCTCCTAGCTCAGTCCCATGGTAGGGAAGGGAGGATGGGAATGCTACGCGGCAAAGGCCCTAGGGAGGGCGGGAATTATGCGGATGGGGCGGGAAATTCCGAGGGTGGGCAACGCGAACACCTTAGCGTGCCGCCAGTCTCCTTTATTCGTCCCACACCGGCATCTTCGCCTTTTGCCGCTTCACGGGGTTTCCGTGTGGACCCTGATAGATCACGTCCGTTTCCGGCATGTCGAACAGGGGCGCGCCCCGCCATTCCAGGCGGGTGGCATTCATCAGGCCGAACTGACGGCCCGAGGGGCCACCCTCGCTCACATAAGCGAAATCGGCGTCCGTGCGGAGGGGCCCGTAGGAAACCGCGCCGGATTCCCAATCCCACAACGGGCGTCCGTCGCGATTGGCCATGCCGATGGTTTGATCAAGCTTCAGGCCGATGGTGAAACGGATTCCGTCCGCGGTGGCGACGCGAAGGCCAAGTGTGCGGTCCTCCTTATTAGAGCCCTCGAGGAGGCTGACCTCGTCGAGCATCCGCGGATCGAAAGTCCCCGCCGCGTGGGGACGCAGCACTGTAATAAAGGTAAGGCGCTGTCCTTCGAAATACCAGTTGCTCGCGAACTGGTAGAAGGTTTTCGAGGGCTCGTAGCGGCGGGTAATTTCCTTTACGGCTTCGCGCTTGCCTTTGCGGTCAAGAAACTCCACGAGCAGATCGCGGGTGTGTGGATTGTTCCAGCGGACGCCGCCGATCTGCAAGCCTTCGGGCCAGGAGACGGCATATCCATCGCCGGTCTTCAGGATGTGGGCAGGATGCCAGATATTGGCGAAAGTCTTGTGCCCGGCGCGGGTGATGCGGATATTGTCGACGACGACGAAGCTCCCCTGGGAGGGGAAGAACAGAAGGATGCGGTCAGCGGTATAGCCGCGGGAATCATCACGCAGGCGGGTGCGGGAATAGTCGATGCCGCGGAAGGAATGGAAATGCACTTTCTCGGTTTCGACGGGCGTGTAGAGCTTGTTGGCGGCGAGGAAGTCGAACATGTCGCCGTGCATGGGAAAGCCCTCGCGGGCCACCACGCGATTGTGAAAGACATCGGCGCGCCAGCCGCCGAAGTAGTCATTCTGGGGGCGGTAACCTCCGTCGCCGAGCAGGAGGACGCCGTCATCCATCAGGGAAGTAATGGAGTTTTCGTCGGCGTGGCCGTGGTGGGGCTTCTCTTCGTAAGCCGCGAGAACCTGGTTTACATGGTCACGGGTGTAGCGCCCGTAGGGGCCCTGGTCGCGGTAGTTGAGAAGGAGATAGGCGCCAGCGGGGTTGCGGAACACGATCTTCTTTCCGATGAGGTCTTCGAGCGCCTCGGCGGAGCGCGTGAGGCGGAAGGGTTTGGTCTCGACTCCGGGGTCGAGCCATTTGAGCGCCTGCGCATTGGCTAGCATGCCGTAGCCGCCGAGGGGGAAGCGGGCGCGCCAGTAGTCGTAGAGGCGTTCGGCGGCGTACAGATACTCGCCGTTGTGATAAGCGGAGGAGGCGCGGACGAGCACGGCCACGTACAACTGCCACATCGAGGACCACTCGCCGTCGCCGAAGTCGGGCATCATGCCGCCGGGCATCTGCAACTGGCGGTAATAGTCGAAGTAGTAGCGGGTGGTGGGCTTGGCCATCAGTTCTTGCTGGCGGCCGGTGGAGTCGGCGCAATCGAGAAGGAACATCATCCACAGCGGCTGATAGAGGGAGGCGTCCTCGACGGACCAATGGCCCCAGCTTTCGCTTTCGAGCGCCCCGGCGTAGCCGCGCCACTTGCCCGCTTCCGGGTCCCTGGGCATGGCCTGGGCGGCGCGGTGGAAGCCGGCGGCCCCGATGAGGGAGCGGTTGTGCGCGCCCCAATCGGGCAAGGCGTACTGGCCGCGCATGGTGAGACGGATCAGTTCCTCGGCCGAGGAACGGTCCGCGGGCGGGAGCGAGGGGCGGAAATAAATGTAAGCTTCGATGAAGGATGCGACGTGGAAGGGATGGATGGGGCGGCGGGCGGCGGCGGTGGCGTGGATCTCTTCTTTGGCCCAGGCGAGGTACTTGGGATCTTTGGTGCGGGCGTGGAGGCGGGCCATGCCAAGAATGCCGTAGCCCTCGCCCTGGCGCGTCTGATCTTTGGCGTAGTTAGCCGTGAACCAGGAATGCCATTCCGCGATGGACTGCGTGAGGTCCGCTTCCAGACGTTTCTCGAAGGCGCGGGTGTTGGTCTGCGCCGGCGCCGCCGCGAGCAGCAGCAGGAATAAAGCAAACAGCCGGGATGTCATTTTCAGGCTTCCGCGCGGCGCGACTGGGCGTTCCAGCGAATGCGCCTGCCGGTGCGTAGCGATTCCATTGCCATGCAGAGAACGACGTTGGTGTACTGTCCCACTTCGATGGGCGCGTTCGGCTCCTGGCGCGTGCGGACACATTCTAGGAAGTTGCGGATGTGGGCGCGGGCGGCTCCGTTGAAGCTGCCGGGCTTGCGGACGTTGGGGTTCGCGACGAGGTCGATGGCCTTGGGGTCTTCTGTGTAGAGCGCGTAAGATTCGCGGCCCACATCGAAGCGCGCCTTGTCGCCGTGGAACTGCTCTAATTGGTCATTGACCCCGGCGTAGCGCATGGCCTGGTAGCCGAGCGTAAAAATCGCCAGATAGCCTTCGGGATACTCGACGGACATGGTGGCGGTTTCGGGCACTTCGGCGCCGGGGATGTTGGGCTTGATGGAACTGGCAGTCACAGCCAGCGGGTAAGTGGAGTTCTGAAACCAGTGGATGGCGTCGATGACGTGGGCCGCCTGCCCCACCAGCAATCCGCCGGAGTAATCCCAGAACCAATACCAGTTGAAGAACCGTTCGGCGCTCATTTCGCGGGCGGGAGCGTTTCCAAGCCACTGCTTCCAATCGAGCCTGCCGTTGAGCGTGGCTTTGCGGAAGGAGGAGGTGTTGTTGAGCCACCAGCTATTGACCAGCTTCACCTTGCCGCAGACGCCGGAATCGATGATCTGCCTGGCCTGCTGGAAGACGTCGAAGCTGCGGCGCTGTGTGCCCACCTGCACGATGCGCTTTGTCCGCCGCACGGCTTCGATCATGCGAAATCCGTCGGCGATGGTGTGGGCGAGGGGTTTTTCGACGTACACGTCCTTGCCCGCCTCTACCGCATCGATGGTCATCCGGGCGTGCCAGTGATCGGGAGTGGCGACCACCACTACGTCGATGGACTTGTCTTCGAGCAACTTCTTGTAGTTGTCGTAGCCTCTGGCTCCGGTGGAGGCCGCCTTGAGGCCGGCCTGGAGATTGGGCTCGTAGACATCGCACACGGCCGCCATCTCGACGCCGATCTCCTTGAATTCGCCGGTGAGGTAGCGTCCGCGCCCGCCGGCGCCGATGATGGCTCCCCGGACGTGATCGGAAGCAGCGGGAAGGAGGGAAGCCGCGCCGGCGGCAAGAGCAGTTCTGCGGAGAATAGGCATGACTTCCAGATTATACAAACCGGCTCCGCCGCGAATCATTGAGAGGATGGCAAGGCCGGGGGCACAACTTGAAGGGGAGAGGAGTGTGTCCATGTTGTCCTGGCTTCGTGGTCTGACCGATGCAGAGGTGGTGATGCCGGTGCTGAGCGGTCCTCTACGGGGATCGAAGTGGGTGGTGCGGTCGAGCGTGCGTTCGTGCGTCCTCGGCACCTATGAGCGGGAGAAGTTGGATCAACTGGCATCCCTGTTGCCCGCGGGCGGGGTGTTCTACGACCTGGGCGCGCAGGCGGGCTACCACACAGTGCTTGCTTCGAAGCTGGCCGGAGAGAGCGGAGGTGTGTACGCGTTTGAGCCGCTGCCGCGCAATCAGATATTCCTGCGCCGGAATCTGGAGTTGAACGCCATACGCAACGTGATCGTGGTGGCGGCGGCAGTGACGGACCTGGACGGTGAGCTATGTTTCGATCCCGGGGCGGGCTTCATGGCGGGACACCTGAATATGCAAGGGGAAGGGATTCGGGTAAGGGCCGTGAGCCTGGACCAGTGGATGCGTCAGGAAGGCGCGCGCCCGCCGGACGTGATCAAGATCGATGTCGAAGGGGCGGAACTGAGCGTCTTGGGGGGCGCGGAACGGGTGATCAGGGAGCGCCGGCCGGTGGTTCTGCTGGACACGCACGATTTTCTGGGCGGCGACTGCGCCGGCCTGCACGAGAAGTGTCTGGAGCGATTGAGGAAGCTTGGCTACAGCCGGATCGAATCGAACCGTTCCGGGCGGTTTGCGGGGTGTCTCACCGCCATCGCCTGAGCGCCAAGGTACAGGAGCGCCAATACACAAAGGAGCAGCGAGTGTAAGATATCTTTTATGAATCGAAGACTCTTACTTCTTGGAGCAGCGGGAGCACTCGCTGCCGGCGCCGCCGAAACCAACAAGCCAGTGAAAGTGGCGGGCGGATGGAAAGTCGGCAATCTCTACTACACTTCGGGCCTCACCGGGGTCCGTCCGGAAGCGCGAAAGGATCCGCTGGCGTTTGGCGGAGATATAAAGGAGCAGACGCGGCGCACTCTGGAGCAGCACAAGAAGAATCTTGAATCTCTCGGGTCGTCGCTCGAGAACGTGATCAAGGTGACCGTGTTTCTGGCCGATGTGAAGACGGAGAAGAACGCGATGAATGAGGTCTACGCCGAGTTTTTCCCGAAGAATCCGCCGTCACGCTCGGCGTTCGGCGTGGAGTTTCCGGACACCGCCACGCGAGTCGAGATCGAGTTGGTGGCGTGGGTTCCGTAGACGGACAACATCGTCAACGTTCCCTGGAATCGTGGACGCGCAGCCACTGCGCTCAGGCGCGACGCCGCGCGGTCAGCGCTCAGAACGTGATGCCGATCATGAAATCCACCTGATTCGAATTGGCGGTCAGGCCGCTCAAGGGAAGGGTGACGATCGGCTGCTGGAAGCGGCGCGAAAAGCGCAGTTCCGGAGTGAGGCGGACTAACGGGACCTTGATGTCCACTCCGGCTCCCATGGCGAGTCCCGTGCTGTTGCGTGTGGACGTGATGCCGGTGATCTTCTGGAAAACCGGCCCCGCGCCGACGAACGGGCGCGCGATGATGCCGGGGAAGCGGTAGCGGACCATGATGGGGAACTCCCATTGTCCGGCGCCCTTGGTTTCCGTTCCGGTATCGGTGGTGGTTTCGAAGTTGTAGCGGCGGTAGAGGGCGTCAATGTTCAGCCCGAAGCCCGCCGGCAGCCGCAGTTCGACCGTCGGACCCAGAACGAAACGGTTATGGCCGGCGAGGGAGAAGGTGCGGCCGCGCGCGGCGTCAAAGGCATCGCCGAAGGGAATTCCACCGCGGATGCCAATGGAAAGAGCATCCGCCCAGGCCGGCGAGGCAAACAACAGAAGTAGGGCAAAATGTTTCAAGCGCTCTTCCTTTCGCGCTCCGCCCGGCAGCCCTCGCAAGGGCAGATTAGGCGCAGATGTTCGTAGGAGTAGATGCCTGAGTTGTGCCCGTCGTTCCACCGGATCCGGATGGCGTAGTTGCCCGCGGGCTCGACCCCGTCCATTCGGATGGCAGGCTTAAACATTGGAAACGGATCGGATTTCGGCTGCGAGTAACTGGTCTTCAGCGGCTCGGTGCCGTGCGCCCCGGTACAGGCGGCGCATGGGCATTCGTCCCGCAGATAGGCGCAGGTGTACTCGCTGCGATGGCCGTCTTTCCAGTCGATCTTGATGCCTTTGGATTTGGAGATGGCGATGTGTTCGGGGTTGTCTGTCGGAGTCATTGCACTCTCTCGACGTCTCTCACTCCGGAGATGCGGCGAATGGCGGCGAGGATTTTCTCGAGCTGGCGCTTGTCCCTCACCTCGCAGGTCAGGTCGATGATGGCGCTGTCGTCGGTCCGCTTGCTATCGATGCGCGCTTCCACGGACCGGATATTGGTGCTCTCGTTGTAGAAAATGGATGTAATCT
>JADLBG010000112.1 GCA_020847895.1 Bryobacterales bacterium | reverse complement strand
TCAAGGTGGGCGAGGACGAGGAAAAGAGCATCGTCAAGCTGAACCAGAAGATGTTTGCGAACTTCGACCTGATTCCGCCCGGGGCGACACAGCCGCTGATCAAGCCGCGCTCGATCGACGATGTTCCCATTCTTGCCCTGACGCTGCACAGCATGCGCTATGACGATCACCAATTGCGTCTGATCGCCGCGCAGGTGCATGACGCCATCAAACAGACGCCGGATGTTTCGGTGGTCCAGATCCTTGGCGGGCAGCGGCGGCAGATCCGGGTGCTGCTTGATCCGGCGAAGCTATCCACCTATTCCCTGACGGCGCTGCAGGTGCACCAGGCGCTCGGCGGGGCGAACCAGCGGCTGCCGGCGGGCAAGTATGACAATGCGAACCGCGAGGTGATTCTCGAAGCCGGCGCTTACCTGCGGACCGCGGGGCAGGTGCGGGACGTGGTGGCGGGAGTGGCGAACGGCAAGCCGGTGTTCGTGCGCGATGTGGCGGACGTGGTGGATGGCGGCGAGGAGCCGGTGCAGTATGTACAGTATGCGGGAGAAGGCAGGGCATTCGAGCCGGCGGTGACACTGGCGATCGCCAAGCGCAAGGGCACGAATGCAATCGACGTTGCCGAGAGCGTGCTGCATCGCGTCGAAGGACTGAAGGGCTCTGTGATTCCGGAGGGTGTCGAGGCCAAGGTCACGCGCAATTACGGGGAAACGGCGGCGGAGAAATCGAACGAACTGCTGCTCCACATGGGGATCGCCGTGATTTCGGTGAGCCTCCTCATTGCGGTGACGCTAGGGTTGCGGGAATCGCTGATCGTGTTCGCGGCCATTCCGGTGACGCTGGCGCTGACGCTGACGACTTTTTATCTGTACGGCTATACGCTGAACCGCATTACGCTGTTCGCTCTGATCTTTTCCATCGGTATTCTGGTGGACGACGCCATCGTGATTGTGGAGAACATCGTGCGGCATTTGCGGATGCCGCACCAGGCGGAGCGCTCGATGCTCGATATCGCGTCGGAGGCGGTGGATGAAGTGGGCAATCCGACCATCCTGGCCACGCTGACCGTGATTGCGGCGATCCTGCCGATGGCGTTTGTAAGCGGGCTGATGGGACCCTACATGCGCCCGATTCCGGTGGGCGCCTCCGCGGCCATGGTGTTTTCACTGCTGGTGGCGTTGATCGTGACGCCGTATGTCGCGGTGCGGATCCTGAAGCGGAACAGCGGGCATCACCACGAAGGCGAGGAGGACTTGCCGACACGGATGTACCGCAAGTTCATGGGCGCCCTTCTGCATAACGGCGTTTACCGCCACGGGTTTCTCGGCGGCGTGGTATTCCTGCTGCTGGGGTCGATGTCGCTGATCTACTTCCAGTTCGTGAAGGTGAAGATGCTGCCGTTCGACAACAAGAGCGAATTTCAGGTGATCATCGACATGCCGGAGGGGACAACGCTCGAGGAGACGGCGCAGGTGGCGCGGCGCCTGGCGGAGGTGGCGCTGAAGGAACCGGAAGTCATCAACGTACAGACGTATGCGGGAACTGCTTCGCCCTTCAACTTCAACGGCCTGGTACGGCACTATTATCTTCGCGCTGGCTCGAACGTGGCGGATATTCAGGTGAACCTGCTCGGCAAATCGGAGCGCAAACGGCAGAGCCACGAGATCGCCAAGGCGATGCGAGTGGCGCTGCTGCCGGTGGCGAAGCAGTATCACGCCAACATCAAGGTGGCGGAGGTGCCGCCGGGGCCGCCGGTACTCGAAACCCTTGTCGCCGAAGTGTACGGCCCGACGGAAGAGGGCCGCATCCGCATCGCGCGGGACATCAGGAACATCATGGAGTCGATTGATGGGGTGGTGGACGTGGACTGGTATGTCGAGGACGACCAGCCCAAGGAACGCATCCTGGTGGACCGGCAGAAGGCGGCGGTGAACGGGATTACGGAGGCAGACGTGGCGCGGACGCTGCGTATCGCCTCGGCGGGCGAACCAGCGGGATTGCTGCATGACGCCAGTTCGAAGGAGGACGTGCCGATCGAGGTGCGGCTGAACAGGGCTTCGCGGTCAGACCTCAACCGTCTGGAGGAACTGCGGGTGCGGGGCGTGGCTTTGCGCGAGTTAATTCACACCGAGCGCGTGATTGAAGACAAGAGCATATATCACAAGAACCTGATGCCGGTGACCTACGTTACGGCGGACGTGGCGGGGGCGATCGAGAGCCCGGTATACGCGATTCTCGCGATGGGTCCGAAGATCGACGCGCTGAAGATCCCGGAAGGATATCAGATCGAGCAGTGGACGGCGCGGCAGCCTGGCGATGAAAAACGCTATGCGATGAAGTGGGACGGCGAATGGCACATTACGTACGAAGTATTCCGGGACCTGGGGTTGGCGTTCGCCGCGGTACTGGTGTTGATCTACGTGCTGGTGGTGGGGTGGTTTGAAAGCTTCCTCACACCGGTGCTCATCATGACGGCCATACCGTTTTCGCTGGTGGGCATTCTGCCGGCCCATGGGATGCTGAATGCGTTTTTCACGGCGACCTCGATGATCGGCTTCATTGCCGGGGCGGGCATCGTGGTGCGCAACTCGATCATTCTCGTGGATTTCATCGAACTGCGGCGGAAGGAGGGAATGCCGCTCGACGAGGCGGTGATCGACGCCGGGGCGGTGCGGTTCCGGCCGATGATGCTGACGTCGGCAGCCGTGGTGGTTGGCTCGAGCGTGATCCTGTTCGACCCGATTTTCCAGGGGTTGGCGATATCGCTGATGGCGGGCGAGATCGCGAGCCTGCTGCTGTCGCGGATGACGGTGCCGGTGATCTATTTCGTAATGAACCGGCGCAGCCAGCCCATTGTGCACGGCTAAATGCGTGTGTTAGGGTGAGTATTCGCACACTTTTGGCTAGAAACAGGGGATACGGCATGGAAGCACTCGGCATGGTCGAAACAAGAGGTCTGGTGGGGGCAATTGAAGCGGCCGACGCCATGGTGAAGACGGCCAACGTGGTGCTCTCGGGGAAAGAGTTCATTGGAGCAGGCTACGTGACGGTGACGGTTCGAGGCGACGTTGGGGCGGTGAAGGCCGCTACGGATGCCGGGGCCGCGGCGGCGCGCCGCGTGGGGGAGCTGGTTGCCGTTCACGTCATCCCCAATCCGCACGAGGAAGTTGAGAAGATTCTGCCGGGCGCCAGAAAAAACGAGAAGGCCGCCGGATAACCGCTCGCGGGCTTAGCACATGTTGCACGATCCGGACCTGGTATCGGTACAGGAGGTCCGCACGAAGGTCGAACGGGCCTACGCGGCGTTCCAGGAGTACCGCAAATTCGCGCAGGAGCAGGTGGACGCCGTAGTCGAATCGATGGCGGCGGCGGCGCGCGGAGAAGCTCGGCGCCTGGCTGAACTGGCCGTCGAGGAGACGGGCTACGGCAACGTCGAGAGCAAAGTCGCCAAGAACCTGCTGTGCGCCGATCTGCTGCCGCGCCGCATCCGCGGCATGAAGACCATCGGGATACTGCGCGAGATCAAGGAAGAGCGGGTGATTGAGATCGCCGAGCCAGTGGGAGTGGTGGCGGCGATCCTCCCCACAACTAATCCCACGTCGACGGCGATTTACAAGTCCATCGTGGCGCTGAAGGCGGGGAACGCCGTTGTGCTCAGCCCGCATCCGCGGGCCAAGGGATCCACATGCGCGACCATTGATGTCCTGCACCGCGCCTCGATTGCCGGAGGCGCGCCGCCGGAACTGATTCAGTGCATCAACAACGCAACGATCGAGGGAACCAATGCGCTGATGCGGCATCCGCGGACGGGCGTGATTCTATCCACGGGAGGCAGCGGGATCGTGCGCGCCGCCTATTCGAGCGGCAAACCGGCGTTCGGCGTGGGGCCGGGCAACGTCCCTGTGTGCGTGGAGGAATCGGCGGACATCGCCGAGTCGATCCGGAAGATCGTCGAAGGCAAGTCGTTTGACTACGGCACGGTATGCTCGAGCGAGCAGACAGTAGTGGCCGTGAAACCGCTGCGGGAGCGAATACTGAGCGAGTTGAAGGCCCGCAAAGCCTACGTTTGCACGGAGGAGCAGGGCCACGCCCTGGCGCGTGTTCTGCTCAACGAGAAACTGGTGGTGAATGCGGATTGCGTGGGGCAATCGCCGCGGCGGATCGCGCAAATGGCGGGATTCTCCGTTCCCGAGGACTGCACCATTCTGGCGGTGGAGATTCGCGGGGTGGGAAAGCAGCATCCGCTATCGGCCGAGAAGCTGTCACCCGTTCTGGCGCTGTATTTCGTGGACGATTTCGCGGCGTGCCTGGACGCCTGTGAAGCGATCCTGCGGTTTGGCGGACTCGGCCACACTTGTGTCATCCATTCGAACGACGATGCGCGGGTGCTCGAATATGGACTCCGCATGCCGGCCTTCCGGGTGTTGGTGAACACGTCTTCGCCGCAAGGCTCCACCGGGATCACGACCAACGTGATGCCGTCGATGACCTTGGGGTGTGGCGCTATTGCGGGCAACATCACGTCCGACAACGTGGGACCGCAGCATTTATACAATATCAAGCGGGTGGCCTACGCGGTTCGTACGCCGGAGGAAGCTTTTCCACAGCGGGCCGCCGAGGCGATGCCGGACCGGGCGGCGGTGGTTTCGGCGGTGGAGCGCTATCTGTCCCGGAAACTCGGGCAAGCGCCGGTTCGAGCCCAGGCTCCCGCGTCTGCCGCGCCTTCCGCAGCGCCGCGCGCCGATTCGCGGACGATTGCCGCAAGTGTTGTCGACCGTTTCCTTGGAACGCGCAGGCAACCGGCCGCCCCGGCGCCCTCCACCTGCTCCTGTGCGCTTCCGAAGCCCGCCGCGATGAAAGCCGAAACCGCGGCGGTTACTGTTGCTGCTGCTCCCGCGGCTACGCAGCCTCCCGCCACGCCTCCATCATTGCCGATTGTTGACTTCGTGTGTGAAAGCGATGTCCGCGCGGCGATGAAGGAGTCGCGCAAAATCTACACCGGCCCAAAGACCATCGTGACCCCCGCGGCTCGCGAACTGGCGGCCCAATATGACATTCTGGTGCAGGCGAAGCGCTGATGAAACCGAATCTCGACACTCTCAAAACGGAAATTCCGGAATACCTCCACTCCAAGGGACTCGCAGTCTTTCAAGGATTCGTGAACGAGTTGCACGAACAGAAGTTGGTCTTCTGGGATATTGACAACGAACCAGACTACCGGATGTTTGTCGAGTGCGCCGTGCACGCCGGGGTGCATCTGATCGTATTCAACCACCGCAAATTTCAGCGGCAGATGGTGGATGACGCCATGGAACGCCTGGAGGACACAGATCTGCCCCGGGAAGAACTGCGCGCCATGGAGCGCCGGCTGAAGGAACTACGGTCGTTCGACGGGTTCACTTGCGCCATTGAGCTGGCATTTGAGATACAGGACCGCTTCTACATCTATGACCAGCGAACCGAGTGGTATGAGGAACTTCTCGACCTGATGGACCAGATCGATTCCGCCACGGCCTTGGGAGACCTCGATGATGAAGAGGAGGACGAGGATACGGAGGGCGGCTACTTCTCGCGGAATTGATGCGCAAACCGGCCCGCTGGCTTGTTCCCGAGATTGATGAAGAACAGGTCCGCAGCCTGGCGCTGGCTCTGCGGATCCAGGCTCCCGCGGCGCGAGTTCTGGTGCGGCGGGGATTCCACACGCCGGAATCCGCCCGCCGCTTCCTGCGTCCCACGCTCGATGACCTCCAGGATCCCTACCGACTCGCCGGGATGCATGCCGCGGCGGAGCGCCTGAAACTCGCCATACACCGGCAGGAGATGGTTCTCCTCTATGGCGATTACGATGTCGACGGGACCTGCTCGGTGGTGACGCTGACCAAGGCGATAGAACTGGCGGGGGGCAAGGCACGGTTCCACATTCCGCACCGTTTGCGCGACGGCTACGGGATGAGAACGGAAGTGATGGACCAGGCGGCGCGCGAGGGTGTCTCGCTGGTGATCAGCGTGGATACGGGCATTCGGGCAGCGGAGGTGGTGCGCCATGCCGCCTCGCTGGGGCTGGACGTGATTATCACGGATCATCACCTTCCGGAAGAGGAACTGCCGCCGGCGCTGGCTGTTCTCAATCCAAACCGCCCGGATTGCCCGTACCCGGACAAGAACCTGTGCGGGGCCGGGGTAACGTTCAAGCTGGTGCAGGCGTTATTGACGTCGCTCGATTGGCCGCGGGCGAGGATACGGCGGATCGAAGAGTCGTTCCTCAAGATCGTGGCGCTGGCCACGGTTGCCGATGTTGTGCCGTTGCAGGGAGAGAACCGGATTATCGTGAAACACGGCCTGGAGGGATTCCGGAATCTGCGCAATCCGGGATTGCGGGCATTGATGAGTGTCTCGGGCTTTCCCGAGGGCGAGGCGCCGTCCGCCGGGCAGGTGGCGTTCCGGATTGCGCCGCGCATCAACGCCGCCGGACGCATGGCCCACGCCGAAGAGATCATCAACCTGTTCCTGACATCGGATGAGGGACAGGCTCGCGCCATTGCGGAAAAGCTGCACGGCCTCAATGCGGAGCGGCAGCAGACCGAGCAGGAGATTGTGGCGGCCATTCTGGAGGAGTGCGAGCAGACGCCGGTCACCGATGACCAGGCGGCGCTCGTATTCTGCGGCCGGGGCTGGCATCGCGGGGTATTGGGAATTGTCGCGAGCCGGCTGGTGGAGCGCTTCTGCCGTCCGGTGTTCGTCCTTGGGGAGGAAGAAGGAGAGGCGCAGGGATCCGGGCGGAGCATTCCGCCATTTCATCTGCTGGACTCGCTCGATGCGATCAAGGATCTGTTCCGGCGTTTTGGGGGGCACAGCATGGCGGCCGGGCTCGCCATGGACGCGGCAAGGCTGAAGGAATTCCGCGAGCGGCTGAATGGCTACGCCGCCGCAAGGCTGACGCCGGAGGATTTCCGTCCGCATCTCGAGGCGGACGCCCTGTTAAGGCTTTCCGAGGTGAGTGACGACAGCATCGCCGAAGTTCTTTCGCTCGCCCCCTTCGGCGCGGGGAATCCACAGCCTACGTTCGTTATCCGAAACCTGGAAGTGATTCACTCCGAGGTGTGGAAGGAGAAGCACGTCCGGTTGAAACTCAAAGGGGAGGGAAGGTGGCTATTCCCGAAGGCGTGGAATTTCGCCGGGCGAATGGAGGAACTCCGTCCGGGCGCGCGAATCGACGCCGTTGTGAGTTTCGAGGAAGACTCGTATTCGGCGGCGCGCGGATACGCGCCCTGGAGCGCGCAGTTACGGGATGTGCGGGCGGCGGCTGACGCGGCGTCGGGGTCCGTGGTAGGCTAGGCAAAGAAAAAGCGAATTGATTCGTGGCTGACCTCGACTCCCAACTCGACTTGCTTCGCCAGCGCGTCGCCCGCATCAACGCCAAGTACGCATCGGTTCCGGCAACTCCTGAAATGCACGAGCCCCACCACGTGGAGGAGTGGCTGCCGGGAGGAGAGGTGGAGACAGCGGCCGGCCGGCACTACGAAACAATGCGTTTCTGGGAGCGTCACCGGCGGCATGGCTCCATCGACATCTCCACGCTCGCCGAACTGCCGAATGACCTGCTCGAGGCCGTTTCCGAGGGCACGGTGCCGGCTTCCCCGCCCCACCGCTGGGCCTACCTCGACACGGAAACCACGGGGCTCGCCGGGGGCACCGGCACTTATGCGTTTCTGATCGGACTCGGCTATGTGACGGAAAAGGGGTTCCGGCTGAAGCAGTATTTCCTGCGGGAACCGGGCGAAGAGGCAAGCGCGCTGCATGCGCTGGAAGAGGACCTGAAGCCATTCGACGTGCTGGTTACCTACAATGGCAAAGCCTACGACCAACCGCTGCTCGAGACCCGCTTCCGTCTCTCGCGGCTGAAGCCCCCGTTCACGCGCATGGCGCATATGGACCTGCTGCACGGAGCGCGCCGGTTGTGGAAACTGCGGTTCGATTCGTGCCGCCTCATGGAACTCGAAAACCAGATTCTCGGAGTGGAGCGCGAGGGGGACGTGCCCGGGGAACTGATCCCTTACCTCTACTTCGAGTACCTGAGAAAACGCGAGATCGCGCGGCTGGTCCCCATCTTCCACCACAACGCGATCGACATTCTGACCCTCGCCTGTCTGACGGCGATTGTTCCCTACGCGTTTCGCGACCCTTCGGAGGCGCGGTTGGCGCACGGGGCGGAAATGGTGGGGGTGGCGCGGTGGATGCGCAAGGCGGAACGGCACGAGGAGGCGCTCGCATGGATGCGGCAGGCGCTTACACGGCGCATTCCCGACGACCTCTTCTTCCGCACGCTGTGGGACATCGCCCAAATGGAACGAAAGCTGGGGCGGGAGGACGCGGCTCTGGCGGTGTATGCGGACCTGGCGCAGACGCGAAATCCGCACCGGGTTCAAGCGCTGGAGGAACTGGCGAAGTACTACGAGCACCGGGAGCGGAACTATTTGATGGCGCTCGAATTCGCGCAGGAGGCTTTGCGGCTGTCGAGGACGCCCGAACTGGAGCACCGGGCGGCGAGGTTGGAGCGCAAGGCAGCGGCGCGCCGGGTTCCGCGGTTGTTGTAGCAGGAGCGCCCGTTCACCGCCTATTGAGGTCCGCTTACGGGGAAACCGGGCCCGGATAGGGTTTTTTGCTCGGGTGCTTTTCGTCACGGTTCCATACTGCTAGTGTGAATCGTTTTTGCGCATTGACGCTGCTGGTGTTCCTTGTGGCGGGCTCACCGCTTTCGTGGGCTCAATCCCTGGGCAGCGCGGGCACAATCCACGGGACCGTGACCGACCCGAGCGGCGCGGTGGTCGCGGGAGCATCGGTGGAGATTCACAACCCGATCACCAGCTACACGCGCCAGACGAAGACGGGGATGGACGGCAAGTTTCAGTTTGGCAACGTGCCTCCGAATCCATATCATCTTCAAGTCTCCATGGGTGGGTTCCGCACGGTGGAGAAGGATGTGGTCACCCGCGGCAACGTACCCATTTCCGTGCAGATCAAGCTTCCGCTAGCCAGCGAGAGCACGTCCGTAACGGTGGAAGCAAGTTCGGCGGACATGGTAGAGAATGTGCCTTACGCTCACAATGACCTGGACCAGTCGGTCTATTCAAAGCTGCCCACCACATCTCCGGGGTCTGGTCTGACGGATGCCGTGACGCTCGGCACGCCCGGAGTAGTGGCGGACTCCAATGGCCTGTTTCACCCACTGGGGGATCACGCGCAAACCACGTTTTCGATTGACGGCCAGCCTATCAGCGACCAGCAGAGCAAGCAGTTTTCCACTCAGATTCCGCTGAACGCCATCCAGTCAATGGAATTGATTACGGGTTCGCCCAACGCGGAATTCGGAGACAAGACGAGCCTGGTGGTGAACGCCACCACCCGTTCGGGGTTGGGGCTCGCCAAGCCGACAGGCAGTTTCCGGGCGCAATACGGGTCTTTCGGCACGGTGGGAGAAGAAGCCACCTTCGGAATTGGAGGTCCGAACATCGGTAATTTTCTGGTGGTCAACGCTTTGCGTTCCGGACGGTTCCTCGACACGCCGGAATTCAGCCCTATCCATGCCGCGGGTAACAGCGGCACGGTTTTTGACCGCCTGGACTGGCAACCCCGCGATCGTGACACGTTCCACCTGGACCTGCTCGCCGCCCGAAACTGGTTTCAGACTCCCAACACGTATGATCAGCCGCTGCAGGACCAGCGCCAGAAGGTCTTCACCTTCAATGTGGCGCCGGCGTATCAACACACTTTCAACGCCACCACGCTGCTCTCGATCAACGGATTCGTCCGGCAGGACCGGGTGAATTACTATCCGAGCAATGACATCTACGACGATACGCCAGTCACTATCGGGCAGCAGCGCCACCTGACCAACTATGGCCTGAAAGCGGATGTGGCTATGGTACGCGGACGGCATGATTTCAAGACAGGCATCCAGATCATGCAGACCCGCCTTGATGAGGCTATGCGGCTGGGTATCACTGCCTCCGGTTTCAACGCGGTGTGCGTGAATGGTTCCGGAGGCCCGCTGGATCTGCCGTCGGTCACTAATCCGGGAGCGTGCGCGGCGCTCGGTTTCGAGGGCAATGCGGACCTGCACCCCGGTCTTATCCCGTATGACCTGACCCGAGGCGGTTCCCTGTTCCGCTTCGCGGGAAGGGCGAACGTCAACCAGCTCGCCTGGTTCGCGCAGGATGCCATTACCCTGGGGCACTTGAGTCTCACCGCCGGATTGCGCGTGGACCGGTACAACGGCCTCAGTTCGGCGGCCTCAGCCCAGCCTCGAGTTGGAGCAGCGTATCTGATCAAGCGTACGGGGACCGTGCTGCGCGGCGCGTATTCGCGAACATTGGAGACGCCCTACAATGAGAACCTGATCCTTTCGAGTTCGACCGGTTCGGGGGGCCTGGCGCAGAACGTATTCGGAGGGTATGGAGCGGAACCGATTCAGGCGGGGCGGCGGAATCAGTTCAATACGGGCATCCAGCAGGCGTTCGACAAAGCGCTGACGGTGGATGCGGATTATTTCTGGAAATTTACAGACAACGCGTTTGATTTCGGCACGCTGCTGAACACGCCGATCGTTTTCCCGATCTCGTGGCGAAAATCGAAAATTGACGGGGTGTCGGTGCGCTTCAGCACTCCCAACCTCCACGGCTTCCAGGGCTTCACGACACTCGGGCACACCCGCGCCCGCTATTTCGGCCCTTCCAACGGCGGCCTGTTGTTCAACTCCCCGCTCGATACGGGGGTCTTCCGGATCGATCACGATCAAGCGTTCCAGCAGACTACTCATCTGCGCTACCAGCGGAGAAAGAACGGGTGGTGGGTGGCCTGGACGTGGCGGTACGACAGCGGAATGGTGGCAGGGGCGGTGAACAGCCTGGGAGATGCGCTTGCGCTGACCGGGGCCCAGCAGGCAGCCATCGGGTTCTACTGCGGGAGCCGGTTTGCAGCCCCCGGGCAGCCCATCACGGCATGCGATTCGTCCAATTACGGCGCCACGCGACTGAAGATTCCCGCGCCCGGCGCCGCCGATGACGACCATAACCCGCCGCGCATTGCGCCCCGCCATCTATTCGACATCGGATTTGGCACCGATAGCCTTTACCAGCGGGAACGGTTCCGGGTGACGTTGAACGTCACCGTGGCCAACCTGACGAACAGCGTGTCCCTGTACAACTTCCTGTCGACGTTTTCCGGGACGCACTTCGTCGGCCCCCGGACGTACCAGGCGGAACTCGGGTTCGCGTTCTAGGCGGCGTCTGGCGCGAGGCCCACGGCTAGGCAGGCCTCACAGCGAAAATGAGGCCGGGCACTAGGCGTCGGCTTCGCTTTCCTCGGTTTTCCTGGCAGCTTCCCACCTCCTGCGTTGAGCTTCCGCCATACGCTTGCGCGCTTCGGGGCTAACCGCGCGCTTTCTCTTTCGCTCCTTCTTCACCGGCTCTTCGGCGCTTGCCGCGGACAGCCACTTGGGCGGCCGCCCCCTGCGCTTTCCGGTACCTCGAATCATCCGCTCAAGGGCTAAGATAGCCTCGTCTAATTGATCTCGTTGTGAGCGCAACTCAGCGATCATTTTAGTAACATCCATGGATACCACCAGTTTGACATTTCATGAGGCGGAGCGCATCAGTGTCGTGAAAAAAAATAAAAAAATGTCACTTCGAAATCCTTAGCATCATATCATCCACTTTGCCGGTGATGATTTCTTCCACCTGGGGGACAAACCGTCCGGGCAGGGCATAAGGGATCATGGCGTCCGCGGCCTCATAGCCTCCCTCTTTCCAGACGCGTAGTGAGGGAATGTAAGCGAAGACATCATTCGAGTAGGAAGCGATCCAAGTATTGTCCCAGCCGTAGGCTGCGCGCAAGCGCAGAGAATAATCCACCACCACCTCCCCTCCCAGAGCCACCAGAGTAAAAACGCCGCCCAATCGCAGTAACTGGACGGGGTAGGGGTAACTTGTCCTCAACTTTCCGTTCCGGTCGAGTTCCGTCAGCATGAGTTTGGCATGCGCGGCAATTGCGTGGTCAGCGCTTCGGGCCCGTTCCTGCCACTGCTCCCTGGACGGCGGCGCATCGAAGGGAACCTCCACTGTTTGAAAAGCTGTCTTCAATTCCGCGCCAATGGGCTTCATTTTCGCGGACAAGACTTGGGAAACGGCAATCGACATGATTCGTCCATACATTTCCGCGAGTTCCACGCTGCGGCGGGGGAGCGGGTTCTGATCGGCTCCGCAGCCCGCCACGAACAGCGCCACCGCGCCGGGATGGGTCTTTTCCAGGTCGGCCTGGGCATAACCGGGCCAATCCCCGTTGATCTGATAATCGTTCAACACCGTGGCGTGGCAGGCATAGCCAAAGACGACTCCGCGCAGTTTGCCCGCCGGGTCGCGCACGCTGAGGACGAGTACATCGTGGTCCACGGGTTGAGGGAGATTGCGGCGCCCCACGCGGCGGCGATTGACGGCAAACCCGGCATAACCCATTTCAAAAGAGAGGATTGCCGGGGCGAGGTCTTTGAGCGCTGCGCCGATGACGCCCACCACTTGGCCAATAAGGTGGTCCGAGTAGCGCTTGACCACAGCTTCCTGCGCGGCCGTCAAGCGGTAGGAAGTTCGTTCCCGGTAGCCGGCCAGTGGTCCGCTGTGCGTGTGCGAGGTGTTGAGCATCAGTTGATCACGCCGCAAGCCATAGGCATTGCCGGCCCGCTCGACGATCGGGTCCGCCAGATTTTTGGGAATCCCGGCTAGATCGAGGGTCACGGTCACGACCCTGCGTCCCGATTCGTCTTCGAGGGCGAGCGCCTTGGCATAAAGGTCCTGACGGACGCCTTCGCTCGGATGATCCCGCGCCCCATAGCCGCCCATCATGATAGGCTCGCGGGGGGTGATCGCCGCTTTGCCCAGTCCTGCCTTCCAGGCTGCCCCCGCCGGGGCCGCTACGAGGAGAAGAGTGAGAATTCCGATTACATGTGACATGGTTGGAATGCGATTCGCTACGGAGTATCATATAGCGCAAAGGAGTGGTTCCGTGCGAAATCTCGTCTGCGGCGTACTCTTTTCGGCATGCCTGCTTGCTCAGGCATCCCCCGCCTTCCACAAAAGGCTCCTGGAGAAAGATGCG
>JADLBG010000111.1 GCA_020847895.1 Bryobacterales bacterium | reverse complement strand
TCATATCGGCGTAGGTCACCGCCCAATCCATACCCCAGCCGTCGCGCGAGGCGGCTTTGAATTCGTAATCCGCCATGCGGTCGGTGGCGCGAGACCAGTGCAGCACCCGCCCGCCGAGCACCCGCGAACGCAGCCAGTGGTAGTTGGTTCCGGGCGCCGTGGTGTAGGGATTCTCCTCGTTGTCGAGCATGATGCGGTAGTTGCGCTCGGTGCCTGAATAGCGCCGGAGCAATCCGGGCTTGCCCAGCCCGCGGTAGTCCATTTGATAGAGGAACGCGTGATGAAAATCCTTTGCCGGATTCACGGCGCTGCCGGCTTCGAGCATGAGCACTTTCATGCCTGCTTTCGAAAGCTCCATTGCCGCCCAGCCTCCGCAGGCGCCTGACCCCACAACGATGACATCGTATGACTTCGCCATGCTCATTCGTAGTCCACCACCTGATGTTCGGGATGCGCGCAGGCGGGGAACGCTTCGTTGTAGGAATTGCCCCGGTAATCGAGCGTTTCGATCATCCCGGCGCGGGATGTATAAAACGCGAAGGTGTTCTGTTGTTTGATCAAGCGATAGGCCGCATAGGCCGGGTGCGTTGCGCCGGTCTCCCGTTCGGGCCGCGACATCTCGGCCACCAGTTTCTCCCGTCCGGCCTTGCCGGCCGCATGGAACCCTGCCTGCTTCAGCACGGCCATGGCCGCGCGCCATTGTTTCTGCATCTCCGGCGCGTAGCCTGTGGAGGAATCAAGGACGAAGTCGATGTAGTACGCGCAGTGGGCCTCGCGCGCGCCGGGAGTTTCGTCCGTGGGGATCAGGATCTCGGTGAATGCCTGCAACGCCGCGAAGTCTTCCGCTGAAAAGAACCTGGGTTTGTAGCTGCGAAGCAAGGGAGGCTCCGGCGGAGCGGAAGAATGATGGGCCTGCGCGGCCTGGAGCCACACGTTGAAGAACTCCGCGGCTCCGGGAAGCGCGGCGGCGCGAACGGCCAAGTCCAGTAGAGTTCGCCGGGTAGTCACAGGTCGAGATGCCGGCG
Source organism: Bryobacterales bacterium (assembly GCA_020847895.1). Classification (GTDB taxonomy): domain Bacteria; phylum Acidobacteriota; class Terriglobia; order Bryobacterales; family Bryobacteraceae; genus CADEFT01. Next base: position 5,818 of record JADLBG010000111.1, on the reverse strand, counting down.
GGCGTAGTCGATGCATTGCCGGTTGTACTCATCTTCGGCATTGATCCGCGCGGCGGCGCTCAAGGCGTCGATGCGCGGCAGCGGAGTCTTCGGCGGATTGTCGCGCACCAACCGCAGCACGCGCGCCAGATCGCGGGCCGGCAGAGGGCTGTAGGAATCATCAAATGTCGCCCAGTATTTGTCTGTGAACACGGGAATTTTCAACGGATCGCGCGTAATCATCTCCAGGCAGAACAGCATATTGGGATCGCGTTTTCTCAAATCCCGCACCATCTGCCGGAGGTTCGTGACGCCATGGCCGAAGGGCACTTCGGAGAGGAGGAAGCCATCCCGGTAGCTCTCGAGCCCCATGTCCTTGATGTGGCAGAAGACGGTATACGGCTCCAGATTTTCGAACGTCTGCTCGGGAGTTTCGCAGAGGGACAGGTTGTTGCCGAAATCGAGGCACACGCCCACCCATTCGCTTCCCACGCGCTTGATCCAGGCAGCCTGCTCGGCCGAACGCCATCCCTTATGGTTCTCGATCGCCAGCCGCATCCGATGCTTTCGGAGCACGGGTTCCGCCAACTCCACCATCCGCCGGCACAGTTCGAAGTTCTGCTTGAACGCCGCGAAGGCATCAAAATCTTCATACCGCCTTCCCGTCATCGCGGCATGGATGGCAATTCCGCCGGCTTCCTTCGCTGCCTTGACGCCGCTGTCGAACGCGGTCACGTCACCGGAAGTCTTTGGGAGCGGGACGTTGAAGATGACGCGCAGGCCGTAGGCTTCCGCTTTCTGGCGGTAGCTCCTGATCGCTTCGGGCGTAGCCGGCGGCCGGAATGTCTCCGTGCCGCTCAGTCCCAGTTCATGGCAGTGATCGAGGATGTCGAACTCCTGTTTGGCCTCGCGCGCCGCGCGAACGCGGTGGGAGAATGCCGTCGGGGATCCGCCTAAACCCCGGCCGCGGGGCTGCGCCGCCGCCTTGCGGGATAGGGCGGCGGCTGAACCTGCCGCCGCCATCAACTGACGTCGCGTCATTATCCCTACACTCTACCAGGGCATTGTCCGTTTGGTGTAGCGGCGGCCATTTTCGGCGGCTTCCTGCCCGCCCGAGCCGATGCGCACGCCTTCGTCGATCATCGCGCTGACGTCGGTGGGACGCACGGTGTTGAGGAAGGCGAGTTTGTGCCGCTTACAGGCTTCGAGCACGCGCTTGCGGGCACTGGCCATCTCCGGGTGCAAGGTTTCGTTGGCGGTGTGGCCATCGGGGAGGTTCAGCGAGAGTCCCATGTCGCCAGGTCCCCATTCCGCGAAGGCGATTCCGGGCACGCCGGTGACTTTGTCCGCATTGGCGAGGGCATACTTGTCCTCGACCTTGAGACCCAGCATGATCTCGCCGTTCGGATTCAGAGGCCACACATCGGCGCGCCTGGTGTACTCAGAGGCCGAGAGTCCCCAGATCTGCGATGCATAGCCCTGGCTGCCATTGCCGCGCAATCCTTCGCCGAGCGTGGGCGCCATCGGTTTGGCATTCGGATAGCGGCAGGCTTCGACGAAGATCTTGACTGCCTCGGGGCTCCGCGCGTGGCACAACAGGACTCCATGGGCTCCCGTGGCAAGCGTTTGCTGCACCACCCAGAAGTTCGCGTTCATGTGCGCCTCATTCACGCCCAACACCGGCAGCGTCACGATGACGGCCGGCGTACGGTGGCCGCTCTTCGCCGGTCCGCCATCGACGAGGCCCTTCATGAACGCGCGCAGCGCGGTGAAGTCGAGTGAGCCGTGTTCCATCTCGTAGTTGATGTAGTCGGCCCAGGTGTGGGCGAGGCGTTTGCCTTCCTCGTACCCGCCATGGCCGCCCGTGTAATAGATGGGCTGGCCCTGTTCGAGCAGTTCGATAGCCTTGTTGATGCGCTTCGGTTTGTAATTGGTATTAGGGGATGTCTGAGCATCCAGATAAAAAATGGCGGCCGCGCAGACCATGAGTCCGGCAATGGCGAGTTTCGTCTTCATGGCCTAGCATTATATAGCAGCGGATCAGGCAAGCAGATCCTTTACCACGTTGCCCGCGACATCGGTCAACCGCATGTCGCGCCCGCTATAGCGGAAGGTGAGGCGCGTGTGATCGAACCCGAGGAGATGAAGCATGGTCGCGTGCAGGTCATGGACGTGCACCTTATTCTCGACAGCGAAATATCCGTATTCGTCCGTTGCCCCGTAAACATGGCCGCCCTTGATTCCGCCGCCGGCCATCCACATGGTGAAGCCGAAGGGATTGTGATCGCGCCCGATGTTGGAAACGGCTCCGCCGTCCGGGAACTGGGCGCACGGCGTCCGTCCGAATTCGCCGCCCCACACCACCAGCGTCTGGTCGAGCAGTCCGCGCGACTTCAAATCCTTCAGCAATCCGGCAATCGGCTTGTCGGTGGATTTGGCATTGATGCGGTGTCCGTTCTCGAGTCCAAGGTGCTGGTCCCAGCGGTCGAGGCCTTTGCGCGCCGGGGTCAACAGTTCGATGAAGCGCACGCCGCGCTCCACCAGACGCCGGGCAATCAGACACTCGCGTCCGAATTCACCGGTAAGTTCCTCGTCGATGCCATACAGCTTCTGCGTCGCCTCTGATTCCTTCGAAAAGTCGAGCAGTTCGGGCACGGCGGTTTGCATGCGGAACGCCATCTCGTAGTTTGAAATGGTTGCTTCAATCTCGCTCACCTTGCCGAACCGTTCCAGCACGCCCTGATTCAGCTTCCCAAGCAGCGCCAGTTTGTTCTTCTGCAACTCGGCATCGTCCTCGAGCGGCTGCAGGTCGGCGATGGGGCGCCTGCCCTGGCGGAACAGCGTGCCCTGGTAACTGGCCGGCAGGAAGCCGCTGCCGAAGCAATCGAGACCGCCGGGGGGGATCAATCCGCTTTCGAGCACGACGAAGCCCGGAAGATTCTCGCTTTCGGATCCCAGTCCGTAGGTGACCCAGGCGCCCATGCTCGGCCGGCCCTGGAAGCCTGAGCCCGAGTGCATGAAGTAGTTCGCCGCTGTATGCTCACTGTGGTCCGCCACCATCGAGCGGATGATGGCCATATCATCGACGCAGGCAGCCACATGCGGGAACAACTCGCTCACGTCGGCTCCGCTTTGCCCATACTTGCGGAATGCATAGGGCGAACCGAAGACCTTGTCGCTGATATTGAACACCGTGGTGGGCGTCTGGATGGGAATCTTCTGTCCGCTCTCCCTGGTCAATCGCGGCTTGGGATCAAAAGAGTCCACCTGCGAAGGGCCGCCGTCCATGAAGAGGAAGATCACCGACTTCGCTGTGGGAGCAAAGTGCGGCTTGAGGGATCGGCTCTGCGCCTCGCGCGCCATCTGATGGAGCAACGCGAGGCCGCCGAACCCATTGGCACAGCGGCACAGCATTTCACGGCGGGTCATGGGGCGTTTGCGGTGAGAGGTTCTATCGAACATAGATAAACTCCGCCGAATTCATGAGGACATGACACAAGTCGCCCCACGCCGCCGAGGCTGCTGCGTCTCCATCCCGGGCGAGCTTCGACGATTGTTTCTCGACGAACGCGAGCGTCTCCCGTTTCTCCCACTCCTCCGGCGGGCGCGCAAACGCCGCCGCGTAGAGCTTGTCGATTCTCTTCGATGGATCGGGCTCAACGCGCAGCAGTTCGAGCGCCCATGCTTTCGCTTCGGCCGCCACGAATTCGTTGTTCATCATCAGCAGCGCCTGCGAAGGCACTGTGGAGACGCCACGGCTGCCGGTGGTGGAAACCGGCAGCGGATAGTCGAAGGCGAGAAACATCGGAGTGAGGAAGTTGCGGCGGACGTTGATGTAAATGCCGCGGCGTCCGTCCCCATCGAGAGGCCCGGATTCGGGCTTGCCGCGTCCATCCTGGTATTGGCTGATGTGCGGCATGACTCCGGGGCCGAACATCTTTTGATCGAGCCTGCCGGACACCGCGAGGATGGAATCTCGAATCTCTTCGGCCTCGAGCCTTCGCACGGGCATGTGGTGCAGCAAAGCGTTGCGCGGGTCTGTCTGGGCGGCTTCCGCGGTTTCCCGTGAAGACATGCGATAGGTGCTCGAGAGCACCATCAGCCGGTGCATCTGCTTCACGCTCCAGCCGCTCTCGATGAACCGGTTCGCCAGCCAGTCGAGCAGTTCGGGATGCGAGGGCGCTTCGCCCATCTTTCCAAAGTTGTCCACGGTTCGCACGATGCCGCTGCCGAAATGATGTTTCCAGATGCGGTTCACCATCACGCGGGCGGTCAGAGGGTTGCGCTCGCTCGCCATCCATCCGGCCAGCTCCAGGCGCCCGCTTCCGTTTTCGATGGGCGGTTGGTGATCGCCGGCTATGATCCGCAGGAACTGCCGTGGTTCCTCCTCGCCCAGATTCTGATGATTGCCGCGAATGTGCAGCCGGACGTTGCGCGGAGAATCATCGCGGCTGATCATAGCGAACGCCGATTCGGGGATCTGTTCTTCGAGCCGGGCGCGCTGCTGTTCGAGCGCCGCGATCTTCGCTTGCGCGGCCGCGGGCAGCGAGGATGCCAGGTCTTCGAGGCGCGCCGGTCCGGCTTCGACAGCCTCTTCCCCGGGAGGCTTTTCATTGCCGGAGATCACGATCTTATCGATGACGATATGCCCATTGCGGCTGCGGTCGACGATTTCGAAATAGCACTGGCGGCCGATCTCCTTCGTCATGCGGCTGGACCGCCATTCGAAGCCCGGCTTGCCGCTGGGGATGATGTGTTCGCTCTTGTGGCCATCGGCGACAATGGTGAGCCGCAGCAGTTGATTCTCCTTGAGCGCTTTGGGCGGCTTCACCCCCGCCATGCGGACATGAACCCAAAGCTTGGGCATCTTAAAGGTCTTTGAAGTAAGCGAGCCCACCAGCCGGTCCGTACCGCCGAAGGAGTTTGCCATGCCTTCCCCGCGATAGTTATTCAGCGGCTGGTTGGGGGCGGCCGCATGGGAGGGAGCGCTGCCGAAAGCCTCGCCAGTGGCTGTCCAGCCGGCGTAGCCAAGGTCCTCGAAATCCTCGAATAGAATGTCGCCGGGCCGCAGGTTCAAAGCCGGCGTCTTCGCTGCCGGTGGTTGTGGCAGCAGCGCGCGGATCTGTTCATTCACATCCTTGATCCGCTGGTGGAGCGAAGCGATTTCCCGCGCCCGTTCCGGCGAGTCAATTACGGCCTCGCGAATCTCCGTGCTGTGCATGATGCCGGCGAGGGAATAGTAATCGGCCGTGGGGATGGGATCGAACTTGTGGTCGTGGCAGCGGGCGCAAGCCACGGTCAGCCCAAGGAAGGCTTTGCCGAGCACGTCCAGTTGGTTGTCCACCGTGTCGGCGCGCGATTTGACGGAATCGGTGGCGCTGTTGAGCACCTCCCACAGCCAGAACATGCCGGATGCGAGCGGAGATTCCCAATACGCGCCATCGGGGCTGCGCCGTTTGTCCGGCAGCAGATCTCCGGCAACGTGCTCGCGCACGAACTGGTTGTAGGGGACGTCCTGGTTGAAGGCGCGAATCACGTAGTCGCGGTATCGCCACGCGTCAAGCTTGTCGTTATCGAATTCGTGGCCGTTGGTTTCGGCGAAGCGCATCAGGTCAAGCCAGTGGCGCGCCCAGCGTTCGCCGTAGCGGGGCGAGGAGAGCAGCCGGTCCACCACGCGCCGGTCGGCCTCGGCTGAATTGTCGTTGAGGTATGCGGCGACTTCCCCGGGAGTGGGAGGCAGCCCGATGAGGTCGAAGGTGACACGCCGGATCCAGCTTCGCTTGTCAGCGGGCGGGGCGGGATTCAGATGGCGCTCTTCGAGTTTGGCGAGCACGAAGGC
>JADLBG010000110.1 GCA_020847895.1 Bryobacterales bacterium | reverse complement strand
TAGAGGCCGAACAAGGCGATGGAGATGAGGTAGCCGATGAAGAAATAGGGTTCGAGGAAGGCGAAAGCGAGAGTGGCGAAGAAGACGGTGAGGAAGATGTTGAACATGCCCTTTTGGGCATACTGCGTACAAATCTCCACCACTTGCTTTGAATCATGGACGGAGGCTCTGGTGGTTCCCTCGAGCTTGATGTTGGCCTTGATGAACTCGACGGCGCGGTAGGCTCCGGTGGTGACAGCCTGGGTGGAGGCTCCCGTGAACCAGTAGATGACCGCTCCGCCGGCGATGAGGCCGAGGAGGAAGGGGGGATGGAGGATGGAGAGGTTCGAGAGCAGTTCGGGCTTCATCCCCTCCGTGAGGGCAACGATGATGGAGAAGATCATCGTGGTGGCTCCGACAACGGCGGTGCCGATGAGGACGGGTTTTGCCGTGGCTTTGAAGGTATTGCCAGCGCCGTCGTTCTCCTCGAGATGCTGCTTGGCTTCTTCGAACATCGGCTCGAAGCCGAAGTGCTTCTTGAGGTCAGCCTCGATGCCTGGGTGATGTTCAATGAGGGAGAGTTCGTAGACGGACTGGGCGTTGTCGGTAACGGGGCCGTAAGAATCGACGGCAATGGTGACGGGTCCCATGCCGAGGAAGCCGAAGGCGACCAGGCCGAAAGCGAACACGGCGGGGGCGACCATGAGATTGCCGAGTCCGAAGGTACTGACATAGCTACCGATACCCATGAGGGAGAGGATGACGAGTCCGAGCCAGAAAGCGCTGTAGTTGCCGGCCACGAATCCGGAGAGGATGTTCAGGGAGGCGCCGCCTTCGCGGGAAGAGATGAGGACTTCGCGCACGTGGGCGGAGTCGACCGAGGTGAAGACTTTGACGAGTTCCGGGATGATGGCCCCGGCGAGAGTGCCACAGGTGATGACAGTGGAGAGCTTCCACCAGAGAGAATCATCGCCGCCGAGATTCGGGATGAGGAAGCTGGAAACGATGTAGGTGAGGATGACGGAAACGATGGAGGTGAGCCAGACGAGCGTGGTGAGAGGCGTCTCATAGTTCATTTTGGGGGCATGGAGATACCTGGCCTTCGCGATAGCCGCGTTGACGAAGTAAGAGACGGCGGCGGCGATGACCATCATGACGCGCATGGTGAAGATCCAGACGAGCAACTGGACTTGCACGGTGGGTTCCTTGACGGCGAGAAGGATGAAGCTGATGAGGGCGACGCCGGTGACGCCGTAGGTTTCAAAGCCGTCGGCGCTGGGGCCAACCGAGTCGCCCGCGTTGTCGCCGGTGCAATCGGCGATGACGCCGGGGTTGCGGGCGTCGTCTTCCTTGATTTTGAAGACGATCTTCATGAGGTCGGCACCGATGTCGGCGATTTTGGTGAAGATGCCGCCGGCGACGCGAAGGGCCGCGGCGCCGAGGGATTCACCGATGGCAAAGCCGATGAAGCAGGGGCCCGCATAATCGCCGGGGATGAAGAGGAGGATGATGAGCATCATGATGAGCTCGACGGAGATGAGGAGCATGCCGATGCTCATGCCGGCTTTCAGAGGGATGTCGTAACAGGGGAACGGCTTGCCGCGCAGGGCAGCGAAGGCGGTGCGGGAGTTGGCGAAGGTGTTGACGCGAATGCCGAACCAGGCGACGCTGTAGCTGCCGGCGATACCCACGAGGCTGAAGAAGAGGATGATAAGAACCTTGATCCATTCGAAATGCCGGAGCAGGCCGAAGTAGACGACAATGATGGCGCCGATGAAGATTTCGAGGATGAGGAGGAACTTGCCCTGAGTGACGAGGTAGGTCTTGCAGGTTTCATAGATGAGCTCGGAGATTTCGAGCATCGTGGAATGCACGGGCATATGCTGCAACTGCTTGTACATGACGAGCCCGAAGATGAGCCCGAGGGCGCTGATGAGGAGGCCGATCATGAGGAAGGAGTGGCCATTCATTCCGCCGAGGAAGGTGACGGTGCTGAGGTCGGGGAGCACGAGATTCGCCTCCCCGCCGCCGTGGTGCTGTTGCGCGAAAGCGCCGACGGAGGCGAGTAACAGGCAGACTGCAAGGAATGCGAAGGGCCGCAGGAAGGAAGAAGTGCGCCGTGACAGCGTGGAAAGCCAAGTGGCGGCTTTCCGGACTTCGACGCAGGTGAACGAATCCATTGTGGTGATGTCCTCCAACTGGATAAGGAAATAGCGCTTGGGGTAAGGCCGAATCATACTCTACCAAGATGGTTCAGGGAGAATCAAATGGAATCAGTACCAACAGGACTGAAATGAAAGAAGGGCCGGTACAAAGGGGCCGGTTGCGCCGGCGGGTGGAATGGGGCGAGAATCTTATCAATCGCCATCTCCACCGAAAGGATGCACAATGCTTAGACGATTGAAAACACTACTGCTTTCCGCAAGTTGCGGGATGGCGTTGATGGTTGGCTCCGGGCCGGCTATGTCCGCCCAGGCGCCAAAGACCGCCCAGGCTCCGAAGAAGAAGGCCGAGGCTGCCCCGCCACCTAGCGCGCAGGAGATTGCGGACGCGAAAGCAAAGGGCCTGGTTTGGGTGAACCTCTCCACGGGCGTATACCACAAGGAAGGGCAGTTTTTCGGCAAGACCAAGAACGGGAAGTTCATGAGCGAAGAAGACGCGAAGAAAGCGGGATACCGGGCAGCCAAGGAAGGCGCGGTGAAAAAGGGCGCTTCGAAGAAAGACACGAAGAAGTAGAGGATTACGGATTTTCGGCGGGTGTACGTACGTCTGTGCGAATCGCAGGAATGTTTCCGCGCGCGCCTGACTCCGAAGCCATGGCGAATGTTCCGCCGGCCGCCTGTCACGTTCCCTGAAGGGGACAGCGAGCGGGCGAGATTTGCGGAGTGGGGGCGGCCGTACAACGGCGTGATTGCGCGGTGCGCTACGTGCCGGGTGGCCTGCTCATACGGCAGCACAGTGGTAGGTTTTCGCCGTTGATCGAATACCACGACCAGACGGCCAATGTATCGTCAGGGCTGCCGCTGGGTTGAATGCTGGCGCGCTATCTGACGATGGCGGCGATGGCAGCGTTCTTGCACATTCACTTGGGGAAGATTCGCGAAGGCCTCTGAAAGGAGGGGCGCGGTGCAGAATCATGGCAAGCGGCCCGGGCATTTTTGGGAGACTCCGCGAGCGGAATTGCTAGGGGTGCTGGGCGCGACTCCGGCAGGGCTCGATTCGGAGGAAGCAGAGCGGAGGGTGCGGGAATATGGCCCGAACAGCATGGTGGCCGAGTCACGATTTGCCGCATGGCGCGCGTTCGGACGGCTGTTCGGCAACCCGCTGGTGGTGATTCTGCTGGCGGCGAGCGCGCTTTCTCTTGCAGTCGGCGACCACGTGGGAGGGGTGATCATCATCGCGATGGTGATCCTCAGCGTTGTTTTGAACTTTTTCATGGAGTTTCAGGCGCGCCACGCCGTGGAGGCAATCCGGAAACAGGCGGCGACGACGGCGACAGTGATCCGGGACGGGAGGGAGCAGGAACTTGCGGTGGGAGAACTCGTGCCGGGCGACGTCATCCGACTGCATGCGGGAGATCTCGTGCCGGCGGACGGGCGGCTGCTCGAGAGCAAGGATTTGCACGTGCGCGAATCGGCGTTGACTGGAGAGTCACTGGCAGTGGAGAAGACAGCGGCGGACCTGCCGCCGGGACGGTATGGGGTGGGGGACGCGGCGAACAGCATCTTTCTGGGGAGCGCGGTGCAGACAGGGATGGCGACAGCGGTGGTAGTGCGCACGGGGCGGGCAACGGCGCTGGGGGAGATTGCGGCAAAGCTCGCCAAGCGCCCACCGGAGAGCGAATTCGCGCGCGGGATCCGGCAGTTCGGGTTGATGATCACGCGGGTGATCATGCTGTTAGTGCTGTTCGTACTGCTGGTGAACCTGGCGCTGCACCGGCCGGCGCTCGAATCGTTTTTGTTTTCCGTGGCGCTGGCGGTGGGCATGACGCCGGAACTGATGCCGATGATCATCACGGTGACGCTGGCGCAGGGAGCGCGGCGGATGACGAAGAAGAAAGTGCTGGTGAAGCAACTGGCGGCGATTGAGGACTTCGGCAGCGTGGAGATTCTTTGCAGCGACAAGACAGGGACTTTGACGGAAGGGGAGATCGTGCTGGATAAGCACGTGGACCTGCGGGGGACGGAGCGGGAAGAGGTTCTGCGGCTGGTGTATCTGAACAGCTATTTCGAAGCCGGCATCCGGAGCCCGCTGGATGCGGCGATCCTCAAGCATGACGCGCCCGCGATCAGCGAATACGGGAAGGTGGATGAGATCCCGTTCGACTTCAACCGCAAGAGACTCTCGGTGATTGTGCGCCGCGGAGAGGAATATCTGCTGGTGACGAAGGGCGAAGCGGAGAGCGTGCTGGCGATTTGTGAGACGGCGGATGTGGACGGGAGTATTCAGCCGTTCAGCGAAGAACTTCGCAGCGAGGCGATGCGCACGTTTCAACAACTCGGCGCGGACGGTTACCGCACGCTGGGGGTGGGGGTGCGGCGGGTGGCGCCGCGCGAGGCTTATGAGCGGGAAGAGGAGCGGGAGATGACGTTCGCGGGATTCGCGGCGTTTCTCGATCCTCCCAAGGAGGGGGTGCGCGCCGTTCTGGAGGATCTGAAGCAGAGCAGGGTTTCCGTGGTGGTGATGACCGGAGACAACCAGTACGTAACCGGGAAGATGGCTCGCGACGCCGGACTGCCGGCAGATTGCATCCTCACGGGCAACGAAGTGGACCAGATGGACGACGCCGCGCTTGCTTTCCAGGCGGAGCAGGGCGCTATCTTTGCACGTGTTTCGCCGGAGCAGAAGAACCGCGTGATTCTGGCGCTGAAGGCGCGGGGGCATGTGGTGGGGTTTCTGGGCGACGGCATCAACGATGCGCCTTCGCTGCATACGGCCGACGTCGGGATTTCGGTAATGAACGGGGTGGAAGTGGCGAAGGACGCGGCGAAGATCATCCTGCTCGAGAAGGACCTGGCGGTTCTGAATGACGGGATCATCGAGGGGCGGCGGAGTTTCGCCAACATCATGAAATACATCATCATGGGGACGAGTTCGAACTTCGGGAACATGTTCAGCATGGCGGCGGCATCGTTGTTTCTGCCGTTCCTGCCGATGCTGCCGACGCAGATTCTGCTGAACAATTTCCTTTATGACTTTTCCCAGGTAAGCATCCCGACAGATCATGTGGACCAAGCGCTGCTGCGGCGGCCCAAGCGGTGGCAGATCGGCTTCATCCGGCAGTTCATGACGATTATCGGGCCGATCAGTTCGATTTATGATTTTCTGACGTTTGCCGTGCTTTTCTTTGGATTTCAGGCTCAGTCGAACCCGTCGCTGTTCCACACAGGGTGGTTCGTCGAGTCTTTGGCGACGCAAACGCTGGTGGTGTTTGTGATCCGGACAGCGGGGAATCCGCTGGAAAGCCGGCCTAGCAAAGCTCTGCTGGCGGCAGTCTGGCTGGTGGTGGCGTTCGCGGTTTGCCTGCCTTATACGCCGCTGGGGACATTGCTGCGCTTCACGCCGCTGCCGGCGACGCTGCTGGGAGCGATTGGCGTGCTGACGGTGACGTACTTGTGGCTGGTGCAGGCAGTGAAGTCATGGTTCTACCGGCGGCATGCTCTGCTGTAGAGCCGATGGGCGAGGCTGCACGGGAATAGGGTGATTTTGCGCAGGGCGCAAAATAGGCGTGTCCGCGATGATTCTTCCGTAAGGGAGGGATTCATGGCACGTGGCGTGCACTTGCTCCGGCGGGAGCGGACGAATATGCAACAGGTTCGTTTTTCGAGCAAATGGACGCCCGTGTTGTTAGTAGCGGCAGCGTCCATTGCCGGGTGCCAGTATTCCCAACCCATCGCCACGCCCGCCTCGCCCCGGGAGGAGAATGGTCCGCCGGGGCGGGTGGCGCGGGTGAGTTACGTCAGCGGCGCGGTCAGCTTCAAAGCCGCGGGCACGGAGGAGTGGGTGGCGGCGGAATTGAACCGCCCGCTCACGACCGGAGACTCCTTGTGGACGGACGCCGGGGCGCGCGCGGAATTGCAATTGGGGACCGCCGTGGTCCGCCTGGATGCCTATACGTCGCTTTCGTTCTTCGCGCTGGATGATCAGACGGCGCAGGTGCGGCTATCGGAGGGCGACCTCAACGTCCGGTTGATGACTCTTGGGGAGCAAGAGGTTTTCGAGGTGGACACGCCACAAGCCGCGGTAACGCTTCTGCGGAGTGGAGACTACCGGATTCGCTCGGCCCAGGAGGGCGACAGGGGGCAGGTTACGGTTCGCAACGGCATGGCGGAGGTTTCGGCTCCTGGCGATTCCTTCGTGGTCCACAGACAGGAACAGGCGGAGTTGCTGGGGACGAGCCAGGTGACGCATACGCTACAGGCGGCCGGCCCGCTGGACGCATTTGACGATTTCTGCGCGAAACGGGACGCGAGACGTTCCGCGGATGCGGACCGGTACGTGGCGGAGGGGGTAATCGGGCGCGATGACTTGGACAGCTACGGAACCTGGCGCGTGGATGTGACATACGGACCGATGTGGGCCCCGCGTGTGGCGCCGGGGTGGGCGCCTTACCGCTTCGGACACTGGGCGTGGATTGAACCGTGGGGGTGGACGTGGATTGACGATGCGCCGTGGGGATTTGCGCCGCACCATTACGGCCGCTGGATCTATGTCGAGACGGTGTGGTGGTGGATACCGGGTCCGGTGCGGGTGCGGGTGGTGTACGCGCCGGCGCTGGTGGTGTTTGTGGGCGGCGGAGGGCTGCGCTACTACATTCGTGCAGGGGTTGGGGTGGGTGTGGGGTGGTTTCCGCTTGGGCCACGGGAGATCTATATTCCTCCTTACCGCGCGGGGAGGAGGTACATCACGAACATCAATGTTACGAACACCGTGGTGCGCGATCCCGGGAATATCTATCGAACGGACATTGGAAAGCAGCGCTACGTGAATCACGGAGTTATGGGCGCCATCACGGCGGTGCCCGAGGACGCGTTTGCGCGCGGCCGTCCGGTAGGGCGGGCGATGATTCCGATTTCGCGCAACGAGGCGCGCGCAACGCGCATCAGCGGGATGTCCGCTCCGGTGGTGGCCACGCGCGACAGCGTTTCGCGGCAGCCCGAGGGAGCGCCGGCGGCGAGGCGGCCTCCGGAGCGTGTTCAGGATCGCAGGGTGGTGGTGCGGCAGACACCGGCGACGCGTCCGGTTCCGTTCGAGAGCCGGCGTCCCGCGCTCGAAGCCGACCCGGGCAGACCTCCGGATGCGCGCAGGCTGGAAGACCTGCGCGGGCGGCAGCCACAGCCACAACCGGAGTACAAGCAAGTTCCGCAACGACAGAGAACTGAGCAGCGCCAGCCAACGGCTCCGCCCCGGCAAACGGCTCCGCAGCGGCCGGCCGCTGAACCTCCGCGAGTTCAAAGGAGCGAGCCCGCCGTGCGGCAGCAGGAGACGCGGCGAAAGACGATCGAGAGGGAGCGGCGGGAAAGCGGTCAGCGAGGTTCGG
>JADLBG010000109.1 GCA_020847895.1 Bryobacterales bacterium | reverse complement strand
GTTTTTCAAACTCTGCGTAGGCCGCACTCGAATCAGGATTGTCATGGAACAGCTTCAGGGACACCATTACGTTTTAACATGGAATTGCGATGTTCTCCCGCCGCTCCTGCTTTCTGCTTCCCCTCACTGCGCTCTCCTGCCGCAATCCCGGTGACCGTCAGGAAGTCCTTCCCATGAACCTCGGCGCCTGGAAGCGAATAGCTGTCGAAACCATCCCTCCCGAGGAATACCAACAGGATCTGCGGCGCCTCGGCGTCAAACGTGCGCGCCGTGCTGTTTATCGGGGCCCCATCCGCCTCACCGCATCCCTCTACCAATTCCGCGCCCCAGCCGTCGCCTTCGAACTCGTGCAAAAGTGGCGCGCCCAGCCGGGAAAACTCGTCTTTCAGCAAGGAGATTATTTCATCATCCTCGAATCGGAGCAGGATGACTATGCGTCTATGAATTCGTTCGCATCCACTCTCGAAGGATTTCTCAAGAAGTGACCGCCACGCGCTGGAACGCAGTCGAGCCTTTCTTTCAGTTCTCCCTGCTCGCTCTGCTTGCCAGCGGCTATCTCGCTGTCGTCGGTTCCGGCTATCTGGATACGCCTACCGCCATTCTCACGGCTCTCGGCCTTCTCGCCCGGGCCTTGCTCTGCGCGGGCTGGCTCAAGCTCGATCTTCCGCAGAACGTCATCAACGCAATCACCATTGCCTATATCGGGTTCTGGCCGGTCGACTACCTCTACCTCTCACGCGACTTCCTCACCGCCACCGTCCATCTGGTGTTCTTTCTCGCCATCGTCAAGATCCTCACTGCCCGCACGGACCGAGACTATTTCTACGTCAAGATCATCGCCTTCCTCGAACTGCTGGCCGCGTCCATACTCTCCTCGAGCGCGAACTACTTCCTCTTTTTGGCGTTGTTTCTCTTCTTCGGCGTGGCCACATTCGCCGCCAGCGAAATCCGCTCCGCGGCCGCGCGGCCCGGCGTCATCGTCCGCCACACACAGCGCCGGTTGAACACCCGCCTCACCGGCCTCACCGTGTTCACCGTCCTCGGGATCCTCGCGCTCACCGGATCCCTGTTCTTCCTGCTGCCGCGCACCGCCCGGGCCGCCTTCCAGCACTTCATCCCCCAGCGTTATCACCTGCCCGGCTTCTCGAACGAAGTCACGCTCGGCCAGATCGGCGAATTGAAGATGCGCAGCACCGCCGTCATGCACATCCGCATCATCAACGCCACTGCGCCCATGGATGTCAAATGGCGCGGCAATGCCCTCATGCAGTTCGACGGCAAACGCTGGTTCAACACTGCCGGATCCTCAGAAATTCTGCGCGTCGAAGACGGCATCCTCCGCCTTGCCACCGTCGAGGAAACCCTCCGCCGCGGCCCCCGCATCAGCTATGAAGTCGCCATGCAAGAGAGCACGTCCGATGTTCTCTTCCTCGCCGGCGCCCCGGAGTCCGTCCGCATCTTCGTTCCCCGCATCATCCGCACCCCTTCCGGCAGCTATCGCCTTGGGTTCGGCGCCCCCGACCGTCTTCGCTACATCGGCTACTCCATCCTCGAAGTGGATGGCGACCCCCGCTATGACGGTGAGCCGCTCTCCCCCCTTCTGCGCGAAATCAATCTCCAACTCCCCCCGCTCGACCCGCGCATCGCCGCCCTCGCCCGCTCCCTCACCGCGAACATGCTCACCGATGCCCAGCGCGCCCGCTTCCTCGAAAACTACCTCCGCACCCACTACGCCTATACCACCGAACTGCCCCGCCGCGAAACTCCTGATCCCGTCGCTGATTTCCTCTTCCATCGCCGCAAAGGCCATTGCGAATACTTCGCCTCCGCGCTCGCCGTGATGCTCCGCTCCATCGGGATTCCCGCCCGTGTCGCCACCGGCTTCCAATCCGGAGTCTATAATCCCTTCAGCGGCTGGTATCTCGTCCGCGCCAGTGATGCCCATAGCTGGGTCGAGGCGTGGCTTCCCGCAAAAGGCTGGACCACATTCGATCCCACACCCCCCGACCCGAACCAGTCCGGCGCCTCGCTCTCCACACGGCTCCAGTTGTACCTCGACGCCATGCAGGTCTTCTGGCAGGACTGGGTCCTCAGCTACGATCTCGAACGGCAACTCAATCTCGCCGCCCAAATGGAGCAATCCAGCCGCAATTTCCAGCTCAAATGGCTCGATGGCTCGCTCACCCGCCTCACGGCCAGGGCGAAGGCCGGCTTTGCCGCCGCGAAGCACTATTCGCCGCGCGCCGCCTTGGCCGTCACCTTGCTGGCCGCCGTTTGCCTGCTCGGCCCTTTCCTCTGGCGCCGCTGGCTCGCTCTCATCCGGGTTCGCCGCGTACAGCGTGGGGAAGCTTCCGCCTCCGATGCGACTCTCCTCTACCAGAGAATGCTTGCCTCCCTCCGCCGCCGGGGCATTGAAAAACCGGTCTGGATCACTCCCGCCGAGTTCGCTCGCATCGTCCCGGATCCTCAGGCCGCCGCCCTGCTCCGGGATTTTACCGCCGCCTATAACCACCTCCGCTTCGGCCATCACGCCGAGGCTGCGCCGAAACTTGTCCAGATCCTCGATCGGTTGGAGCAGACCCACTTCCCGAAACAAAAACCGCCGCGCCCTGCTGCCTGATCCCTAAGAGGCGTAGGATGGGAATTGGAGGGGTGATACTCCATGAGCGTTACACTCGATTTGCCGCAAAGTAGCGAGTCCGCGCCGGTCTCCGTCACTTTGTCCGGGAAGCTCACTCGAGCGGATTATCAGCAGTTTGTTCCGCCGCTCGAGAAGTACATGAAGGAACACGGGAAGATCCGCATGATGGTCCGGCTGGCGGATTTTCACGGCTGGGATGCCGGAGCGCTTTGGGAAGACATCAAGTTCGACATGAAGCACTTTTCCGGCCTGGAAAAACTGGCGATGGTCGGTGATTCGAAATGGGAAAAGTGGATGGCGTCGTTCTGCAAGCCATTTACGACGGCGAAGATCCGTTACTTCGATTCCTCGCAGGAGCATGAGGCGAATGACTGGATCCGGACGGAGGCGAAAGCACCCGCGGCCAGCGCGTGAGGCAACCTAGGCGGAGCGCTTTGCCTGAACGCGCGAGGCAAACCGGCCGATGTGAATGACGAAGCGCTCGTGGAGGCCTTCGCCGATCTTCTCGCGCTCGTCGTAGGCTTCCACCTTGCACAGCACGCGGCGGTCGTTCACCTCGATGACCTCGGCGTGACAGGTGACCTGCATGCCTAGCGGGGTGGCCGCCAGGTGTTTCACATTGACGACGGTGCCCACCGAGTCGAAGCCTTCCTCGAGGAACTCCTTGATGAGGTTACGCGTGGTCATCTCCATGAGCATGATCATGTGAGGGGTCGCAAGGACCCGGCCTTCCTCGATGCCGAGGAAATTGATGGCGATATCTCCAGTGACGAGGGTTTTCTCCTCGCGCCTGGCGCCCGGCGGAATTAGCGGCATAACTCTTCATGATACGCTCTCGATATACGTGTTGAACCCTGTTTCTTCGGTAACTTTCACCACCCATGGCGCGTTACGCAAATCAGCTCTCCGGCAGGCCAACGAGCGGCTTGTCCTCAATGCCATCCGCGAGAATCCGCACCTGTCGCGGGTCGAGATTTCGCGCATCACGGGCCTGTCTCCCAGTTCGGTGACCTTCATTGTGAAGAGACTGTCAAAAGACAAGCTGATTCGCGAACAGAAAGTGGATGGAGCGGTAGCGCAGGTGGGCCGCCCGCCGACAATTCTCCGCCTTCAGCCCGCGGCGCGATACGCCGTGGCGGTAGACATCTCGCCCACCGGGTCCCGCGTGGCTTTGGCCGACTGGACAGGGCATATCCTCGAGATGCAGCGGGTGGATTGGGGAACCGATCCGGAGACCCTCCTGCGAACGCTGCACGGAGCCATCCGGAACTTTGTGAACTCGAAACCCGGACACCGCATTCTGGGAGTGGGCGTGTCGGTGCCTGGCACCTGGGATGATAAGGCGCGTACCGTCACCTCGGCGGTCAATCTCGGGTGGAAGGACGTGGCGGTGGCGCCCATCCTCGAGAAGGGCTTCGACGTGCCGATGTATTTCGACAACAACGCCAACCTTTCGGCGCTGGGGGAGCGGTGGTTCCGCTCGCAAGGCGCCAAGCCGCTCGAGAATTTCGTGTTCGTCACTCTCGGCGGAGGCATCGGCACGGGCATCATCGTGGCCGGACACATCGTGCACGGGGCGTTCGGCCGCGCAGGCGAGTTCGGGCACATGACGGTTTTCCCTGACGGCCGGCGCTGTTTATGCGGAAACCAGGGGTGCTGGGAAGAGTATGCCTCGGACCGGGCACTGGTGCGGATCTATCAGGAGAAAACGGAGCGGAAACTGCAACTGCATGCGGTGATCGATCGGGCGCGGCGCGGCGAGGCGGCCGCTGTCGAGTCTCTGATCGAGGCAGGGCGGCATTTGGCGCTGGGACTGGCCAACCTCGTGATTGGACTCAATCCGGAGGCGATTGTCGTGGACAACTGGGCAGCCTCAGCCTGGGACATTGTCGAGAAGCCTGTCTGGGAAGTGCTGCGGCAGCGAGTCCCGGCGGCGTGGTTGGAGGGAGTCCGAATCTACCCGTCGGCGCATGCCGAGGACTCATCGTTGCTCGGAGCCGTGGCCCTCGCTCTCACGCGCTACTTCCACTCCTTCGACCATAGCGAGCCCGACGAAGCGCGAAATTTCGTACAGATGCGCGGCTAGAGCGGCCACGCAGGATGATTTACTTGACAAACCGGGATAGATCTTGCAGTAACTAAAATAAGGCTTTCCATGAATCCTCAATCGCCCCCCAACCCTACTCCCGGCGTCTCCGCCCGCGACACCCTCGAACAGTGGGAGAAGTTTGTCCGCCAGCGCTACGACCCGAACAGAAAAAAGGAAGATTTCCGCAACTACGAAACCGCCACTCCCGGCGTACGCGAGTTCTACCGCCTCAACCACAGCCTGATGACCCGCGACTTCGTCCTCGCCCAGAAGCGGAAATACCTGCCGCTCGACAAGATGCGGATGGGCGTGTGGGAGGCGATGGAACAACTGGAGGCGCTGGTGGATGAAAGCGATCCGGACACCGACCTCTCGCAGATCGACCATAATTTCCAGACGGCGGAGGCCTGCCGCCGCGACGGCCGCCCGCGCTGGTTCATCCTCGCCGGACTCGTCCATGACCTGGGGAAGGTCCTCTGCCTGTTCGGAGAACCGCAATGGGCCGTGGTGGGCGATACGTTCCCGGTCGGGTGCGCGTGGTCGGACGAGATCGTTTTCCGCGAATTCTTCGCCGGCAATCCCGATGCGCAAATGCCCGAACTACAGAGCAGGCTGGGAGTCTACAGCGAGCGATGCGGGCTGGATCGGGTGGACATGTCGTGGGGGCACGATGAGTACATCTACCACGTCATGAAACCCCATCTGCCTGAGGAGGCGCTGTATATTCTGCGCTATCACTCGTTCTACCCCTGCCACAGGGAAAACGGCTACCACTACCTGATGAACCCGCACGATGAGCGGATGTTTTACTGGGTCAAGGAGTTCAACCAGTACGATCTGTACTCGAAGTCAAATGAAAAGCCGGATCACAAGGCGATCCGGCCCTTCTACGAAGATCTGGTAGCGGAGTTCCTGCCCGCCGCCATCAACTGGTAGCGGCTATTGTTTCACTTCGTCCGGGCTGACTCCTTTCGTATCCCCGAAGGCCGCCCAGCGAATGTAGGAAATCACGTCAGCCAACTTCTCGGCGGACATGCCGGCCGATTCGGGGGGATGTTTCCAGACGCCGTTATCGCGGACGGCATAGACGGCCGATTTTTCCAGGGTCATCGGCGCGGGCGGCATCTTGGAGAGGTCGTAGAGCTTTAGCTCATTCCCGTTCTCGCTGGCGATCATCGCGGGAAATTTATCCTTCGTCTTGAGTTCCACCTCTTTGACGTAGACCGTGCGAGTGGACAGCATGGAAATGAGTACCGCCCGGGGACTGAGCCGCCCAACTTTGGTCAGGTCCGGGCCGACGGCCGTTCCCTGTTTTTCCATCTCATGGCAAGTTGAGCAGTGGTTCTTGTTGGCGGTATCGAAGAAGATGCCTTTGCCGCGCGCGGCCTGGACGGGCATATCCGAGTTTGCCGCCGGGAGAACGGGTGTAAATCCAGCCAACAGTAAAGGAAGCCAGAACATGGTCCACCTCCATCTGGACCTGTACTTACGTGCACGCCTGTCGCCAATCGGAAAGTCGCGACGCCCAGGCAATTTCGTGGGCCGGATCAGAGTGGATTGGGTGGATTGGCGCAGCAATGATGGGCACTGGCGCTCATTCGAGCCCCGGACGCGCGGAAGTGGGGGCCTTTCCCCCTTCGGGGAAGGGACTGGGCTTGGACAATAGTTCGGTAGCGGCATCGTGGGTGAGACCGGTCTGGTTGAGGATGATGATATCCACCCGGCGGTTATGGGCGCGCCCCTCCTCGGTATCGTTGGAATCGGCGGGAACCGTATCGGCATAGCCGGCGACGGCAAACTTCGATTCCGGGATGCCGAACTTCCGCGTGAAGATCTGAAGCATGGCGATGCTGCGGGCGGCGGAGAGCTCCCAGTTGTTGCGGAAACGTTCGTTGTGGATGGGGCGGGAATCCGTATGGCCCTCGAGGCGCACCGGATTGGAGAGCTTTTCAATGGCGGCGGCGATCTTCTCAATCGTGGGGTAGGTTTCCGGCGAAATCGTATCGCCGCCGGGTGGAAAAAACGCGGCTTCCCGCAGGCTGACCACCAGCCCCCGGGCCCCCATGTGTACCCGGATCTTGCCGGTCCTGATCTCTTCCTTCAGTTGCAGGGTGAGAAAAATCTGGGAGGGAAGCAGTTCCGCCAGCTTCGTCGGGGGATCCTTTTCCTCCGTGCTGCGCTTGGCGCCCCCGGGCCCCCTCATCATCGCATTCCCCTTGCCTTTGTCATCCACCGTGCCGCCCAGAATACCCGCAATGGCGGCCGCAATCTGGTTTTCCTCCAGTGCCTTCCGCACTGACTCGGAGACTTCATGCGCCTTGCCGCGGTCAGTTTGCGAACTGGCGAACATGACCACGAAGAAAGCGAACATCAGGGTGATGAAGTCCGCGTAGGAAACCAGCCAGCGCTCGTGGTTGGCCTTATCGGCTTGCCGCTTGCGAGACATTTCTTTCCACTTCCTTCGGCGGTCTTGCCTGTTTTTGCTTCGTATCCACATCGCCGTGGGTATAGGCCTCGAGTTTCGACCGGATCAGCTTCGGGTTGAGCCCTTCGACGATGCCGCAGACACCTTCGAGCATGAGCTCCTTCATTTTGATTTCCTCCTGGGCGCGAGCCTTGATTTTTCCAGCCACGGGCAGGAAAAAGAGATTGGCGATTCCGACTCCGTACACGGTGGCGACGAAGGACACGGCGATTCCGTGGCCCACTTCCTCGATGTTGGCGAGGTTTTTCATCACCTGGATCAGCCCCATGACGGCGCCGATGATGCCGACTGTGGGAGCATAGCCCCCCGCTTGCTCGAAGACTCGGGATTCCGCCTCGGCGCGATGCTCGTCCAGTTCGATCTCCAGTTCCATCATCTTGCGCAGTTCCTGCAGATCGGTCCCGTCGACGGCAAGAATGAGGGCCTTTCGCAGAAAATGATCCGGGATGGCCATTACCTCTTCTTCCAGGGAGACGATGCCGGACTTGCGGGCTTTGGAGGCGAATTCGATGATTTGATCGATAACGGCATTGGGGGAGTGCGTCCGGTCGGTGAACACGTGAAAAAGCCGCTTGAAGGCTTCACGGAAGGCAGCCACCGGCGAATTCAGCATGGTCGCCCCAAGCGTGCCCCCGAGAACGATGATGGCCGCTGTCACCTGCGAGATATCCGAAAGCTTCCCCCCCTCCAGAAGCAGACCGCCGATGATCGCTCCGAAGGCAACCAAGACGCCGAGAACGGAGGCCAAGTCCGGTTTGGTTCCACGCTTTGCCGCCATGCCGGTAAGATCCTACTCACCCGCGGCCGTAACCTCTGGCACCGGAGCCTGAGAGGCGCGCTCCAGGATCGCCCGGCGGAAGCCCATCACCCGCTCCACCACCTGCTCCGCCGATTCCAGAACCACAATCTTTTGCCCGCTGGTGAGACTGATTACCGTGTCCGGAGTAATCTCGATGTGCTCGATAAGGTCTGAGTTCAGGAATACGGGCACGCGGTTGAGACGAGTTAACCGGATCATAAGGGGCTCCACACTGCTTATCGGACAGCACGGGAAAGATCTGATGGCAAAATGACGCTCAGCCAAGAAGATCGAGCAGAGATTTCAGTTCCTTGCGAATCTCCTCGAACGCCGCCGGCGGCACGGCGGACCCAAACAGGTCGCCCTGAATCGTGGGCGCCGGCGGAGGCGGGCTCTTTCGTCCCTTCCCTTTCGCCGCGACCTTGCCCGAGGATTGCGCGCGGGATTGCAGGTAGTTCCGCGCCCCTTCGATGGTGAACCGCTCGTCGTACAGCAGACGCTTGATCTCGAGAACCGCCTCCACGTCCTTGCGCCGGTAAAGACGCTGCCCGGTGCCCGATTTCTTCGGGGCAAGCTGAGGGAATTCAGTCTCCCAATAACGCAGCACGAACGCTTTCACCCCGGCGAGTTTGCTCACGTCTCCAATGCGAAAGTAGAGCTTGTCGGGAATTTCCGTTGTGTTGCTTGCCGGCACTACGGGATCGGCCATCATCACTGTTCGGCCATCATCAGAATTCAACGAAGGGGAGGTTCTTTCATCGTACGGAATGCAGGGGTTGCCGTCAACCTCTTCCTCGAGCAGTTCAGCCGCGCGGCTGCCGCGCGTTGCGCGGTTTCCAGCGGTAGGCACGGATGGAGTTCCTCCAAAAATACTTCTCGGCAATGGCCTGCCCTTTCGCGGTGAAATATGCGTGCACCACCCGGAACACCTGGTCATAGGGAGCCCAGGTGTCGCTGTTCGGCCAATCGCTGCCATACAGAACCCGGTCTTCGCCGAAGACGCCGAAAAGATGATCGAGACGCTCCTTATAGAACGCGACATCCCGGGGCACCCGGCCATCCACGCGCCGCAGCACTTCGGAAATCTTGACGAACACATTGGGGTTCCGCCCGAGTTCGGCGAGGCCTGCCTCATAAGTCTTGCGGGCGGCGGCATCGGTGGGCGGATCGAGTTGAGGCAGATGGTCGATGACAAGGCGCAGGCCGGGGGCGGCGTTGGTAAGGCGCAGCAGATCGGCGGTGAGAAGAGGATTGGGATTGGCGGTATCGAGCGTGAGGCCGGCATCGGCTAGCCTCTTGACCCCGGCGATAAATGCCGGCTGCGACACCCGGGCATGGAAATCACGGCCCCAGAGGTTTCCATAGCGAATCCCGAGAAACAGCGGATTCTTGTGGAACCGCTCCAGGTTGCGGGCAAAGTAGGGCTTCTCGGGTTCGAGATCGCCGATAGTGCCCACCATGATGTCCTCCTTGGCCATGACATCAAGCACCCACTGGTTGTCCTCGAGCCACGGGCTGCATTCCACTTCGATGGCTCCGACGATGCCATGGGGCTCGGCGAGTTTGCGGTAACGGCTGGGGAGGGCGGTCTTGTAGAGGATGGCGTTATCCTTGGGCGGCCAGGGGACGCCTTGTGGCCGGTTGATGTCAAACAGATGGATATGCGTATCGATGACAGGCATCGAAGACGCCGCTGCCACGGCGGAGCTTGATCCGAAGGAGGCTGCCGCCGCGGCGGAGCCGGTGAGAAATTCGCGTCGATTCACGTTGCGTATTGTATCGAGGTTTGGAACACGATTCTAACGCGCCGATTCGGTCTCGAGACGCTGCGCTTCCTGCCAGCGCAGGCGGTGCTGGTATTCCTGCCACAGCGTCGAAAATCCGGCCCAGTAATAGCCGCCCACAAAAAGCAGAAGCACGGGAACCGCCAGGAAATTCAGCGTGTCGATGGCGTAGGCCACCATGAACAGAAAATAGCTCCCAAGCGCCAGCTCGATATACGGAAGAGCGCCGCTGCGCGAACGGTACTTCTTTTTCTCCACCTGCTTGTTGCCCCCGTAAGCGAACTTGGGCGTGCGCACGAAACTCGTCTGGATGCCGAGAAAGGCTTCCATCACCG
>JADLBG010000108.1 GCA_020847895.1 Bryobacterales bacterium | reverse complement strand
TGGTGACCGGGCTGAGGGCGGGTTTGAATTTACGGGCGGAGGGAATGGCGGGTGTGCGCTTCGTGGGTACACTCTGAGCAATTGGTGGACGCTGGGACCGCCACAGAGTTCCGGATGTCCAGAGCCGATCAACGCGGCGGACGGTAAGGCGTTTATGGGGACTATTTGCTCTTACAGGAATGCCGAAAGTTGATCGGGCGTCACTTGGCAATCCCGGAGGATATTGTTTCGTCTGAGTGTACCGGCATGCGTCTTGGTGACGAAGGAAATTGTGGCTGCGGTGACGCAGGACGATGAACCCGGCCTTAGCGAGTTCGGCAATGAGCCAGGGCCGCTTATACGCGGGATTCGGCTCATGCCGCGACGATCACCCGCTGAATGCCGATGAATTCCTGTTCCGCGCCGTCCACTTCCTAGCGGTAGCTTCCCGGATGCGCTCGGTGACTTCGTCGAGCGAGCGCGCTTGGCTGCGGCCGGCGCGGATTTGGGGAACCGAGGCGACGGAATATCCGTCTGAATCGCGCTCACTCATGGATATGGAATTAGCGCGGCACTGGCATCTTCGTCTCCACGGTAGATGGCTCATGCGTGGCCGTCGAGAACGGGCCATGAGGCGCTTCGCGATGCTCGGGCGTTTTTGGGGAGTAATCAGGAAACCGGCTGCGGTGGACGGCGGCCGCCGTCGAGTACACTGGAGTGGTGATCGCGTGGCAGGGCTTTTTTTGAGCAGCAAGCCGGACGTATGCGCCGGTGAGATCTGTGCAGCAGGGACCAGGATTCCGGTTACCGTGATCCTAGACAACCTGGCGGAGGGCCAGCTTCGAAGAGATCCTGACGAGCTATCCCTCTCTTCGTCCGGAGCACATCAAAGCCGCGTTGGCCTATGCGGCGGAACTCGCGCGCGAGGAGCGACTTGTGCCGATCAGACCCTTGTGAGGTTCAAACCCGATGAAAACCTTCCGGTCGACTTGGCGGCGGAGTTGCGCGCACTGGGGCACGACGCGGATACTGTCGCCGATGAGGGACTTTGCGGCGAGGCGGATGCAGCCGTTGTAGAAGCCGCGTCGATTGCTGATCGAATTCTGCTAACGCTGGACAAAGGGATCGCAGATGTACGTGGCCAGCGGCTCGTAGCGGTGGTTCTCTTTCGCCGGGATTCGGCCGGGCGTCGCGCCGTTCTTTCGTTCATTCTCGAGAGGATTTCCAGGATCGCGTCAATGGATCTGGCCGGACGCTTGACGGTCGTCGGCCCTTCCCGTATCCGGACGCGGTGAATGGGCAGAGTATTCACTGACCAAAGGGAGGACTCTCGTTACCTATCCCCCAAGGTAGTCCGGCGAGAGGATTGCGGTCATTCGAGGACTGTTCTGCAGGCCGAACGCCATGCGGCACATGAAGTTGTTCCCGGCGAGAATGTCGTCCGGTTGATGGAAAGAAGTGTAGCCTTCCTCATCGAGGGCTTGGGCGATCCATTGGCCCCATTCGCTGTCCTCGCCCGCGCGGGAGATGAAGAAATCACGAGATTCCTCGGGGAGCATTGTCTTGCGCTAGTCTCACACGAAGCGCTCCCCACGCCTGAGAAGTTCGCCGCGGAGTTCCAAGCGGCGGAAGTCGTTCAGATTCAGCAGGCGAACCGTTGCCCGACCCGTTGCTGTAGCGCCTTCGACGACGACACCCTGAAAAGCGATGTGCTCCGGCCAATTGTCTCTTCGAGGGTGGAATAAATGGTTGACTTCTCCGGTTACAGGATCGATTTCTGTCAGATCTGGAGTCTTTTGGAGATTGCAGCGGTAGCATGTCAGCGCAAGGTTGCTGATCTCGTCCGTTCCCCCCGTGCCGCGGTGCTACCACGTGTTCGATATGGTGCGTCAAGTCACTGTATTCCTGTGTATTCGTGAGGCAGGAGGCAGTATTCACAGGGGTGTTTCGCCCGTTGGCGCACAAACTCGCGGGTAGCGGCGTCCATCGTTACTTATCTGGTTCCGAGGCGGCACCGGGCCTTGAGCTTGAAAACGGAGAGAAAGTCAGTGAAGTTGACCAGAGCCTCGTACTCGGCGCATTCGTCTGGCGTGAGGCGTCCTTCGTTGGCTTTTTCCGCGAGTTCGCCAGCGCGCGCCTGCACTTGCGGATCGATACGAAATTCGATCACCTTCCTGGCCGTGCGCACCGCGGCCGTATGGGCGCGCGGGGAGGCGTGTTCGAGCTTGGTGAGGTTGCGGACGAATTTGTCTTTGAGGCCGCGGACCCCTTCCGCCGCTTCCTCGCGAATCGCCTCCACGCGCGGGGCGATGCGGGAATAGTCGAAGCTGCCTGACTCGTCTTCGAGCAGGCGCGTCCAGAATGGCGGGGTCTCAAACGATGGCTCTACGTCGTCGTCTTCGGGCTTCCCGCTGCCCGGTTTTCCATCTCTTCGGCGAGCTTCTGTACCATCTGATCCTGCTCCGGGGCGCTCTGGGCCGGAATGATCAGAACGCCTTCCTTCACCAGCGCTTCGCGATCGAGACGCTGCTCCCGCTCCTGCTCGGTTTCCTGACTCATCGAGTATCTCCTTGTGCGCCGGTCAAAACCGGCATGGTGTAGTGAATGAAAGAGTCATACGTTGAAGGGTTAGCGACCCACGACGGCCCCGAGTCCTGCGGAGCCGCCCGTAAGGGCGACGCCGAAGCGTGGA
>JADLBG010000107.1 GCA_020847895.1 Bryobacterales bacterium | reverse complement strand
GGAAAATCAAGGTGAAGGTCACCCTGGGTGAACGCCCCGACGAGCGGCTGTAGGATGGAGTTGGAGGAGATACCTCATGTCTTTTTCCGTGCGGCGCGTGCGCTACTACTACGTGCGCCTGGAAGATAAGCCAGGCAAGGGCTACGAACTCCTGGCGCGGCTTGCTTCGGAGGATGTCAACCTGCTGGCGTTCAGCGCGGTTCCTTACGGATCCATGGTGGAACTCACCATCTTTCCGGAAAACGAAGCGGCGCTGATGAACGCGCTCGAAAGACTCGGCCTGCAGATGACCGGGCCCCAGCACGCCTTCCTCATCCAGGGCGACGACCACCTCGGCGCACTGGCCGAAATTCATAAGGCGCTGTTCGACGCGAGTGTCAACATCTATGCCTCGAGCGGGGTTACTGACGGCCTGGGGCATTTCGGATACGTCATCTACATCAAGGACGGCGACCACCTCGCCGCCTCCCGCGCGCTGGGAATCGTATCCTGATTCTCACTCGTCGCGGCCTTTTGTCTCCATACGCTCGATCCGCTCGCTAAGGCGCATCGCCTGATTCTGGCGCATTGGATCCCCGACGGCGATTGCCGTCTGCCGGAAACCGTCGAGAATCTCCTTTGCCCGCGGAAAATCGCGCGCCTCGGCGTAGGCGTGCACCATCTCCAGTTCGAACAGGTAGTTGTGAGGAAACTCCGCAAACAGAGACTGGAGCAGCACCGCCGCTTCGAGCGGCCGTTTTTCCCTGCGGTAGAGCACCGCCAGCAGAATCCGCGCATTATCACGGTCTCTCTCGCCATGCTCGGCCACGCTTTGCACGTACTCGATTCCTTTGCTCTTGCTTCCATGCGCTCCGCCGATGGCCGCGAGAATCTTCACTGGCAGCGGCAGGCTGCCCACTACGTATTCGTTCACTCCCAGCGTCAGGTAAGCATCGAGGAATTCCGGGTTCTTCCGCCGCGCGCTTTCGCAGTAGTTTTTCGCTTTCTTCCCGCTGCGCAAGGCGGCAAACCATGCCTTCTCGATCATGAAATACTCCGTCGCCTGGAGGGCGCTGCTGGTACAGAGGGCATAATCCGGTATTGCGCTCGCGGGCCACGCCGCGTGCATTGCTTCCGCCGCGGCGCGGGCATTTTCAAGAGCGGTGAGAAACGCCGCCTTCGCGCCTGGCGCCATCTCGACGCGCTTCTGGGTGAGGAACCGGTTCTCCATGCCGAACAGCGCTGATTCGAGCAGCCCGAGTCGGAATAGTTCCCTGTACAAGTACGTGCTGGCCAGCGAGTTGTACGAAACCGGGTCGCCGGGATTCAGTTCGATCAGCCTGCTGTAATCCGCTAAGGCCCCATCGTATTCGAGATTATAGAAGTGATTGTCCGCGGCGTGCCGCAACCTCGCCGCCTGGGCCGTAAAATCCGTCGCCCAAGCTCCCTGGCTGCCGAGAAACACGCCTAGCCACACCGACAATACCGTCTTCATCACATTTTTCCGCTCTCACCCAATGAGATGCGGTCCTGCCGGTTGGGATGCAATAGAAACTCAGAGGTGACCGGGCCCTGACCGGGCCGGAACAGGAGGTTCTCCAATTCAGAGCCCGGACTCCTGCTTCCTCCCCCCACACGGTGATACTATCAGGAGGCGTAAGCTCACCTAGGTTGGGCATTGTCCTTCCTTGACCGGCGCCGACGCCTTGCTGCGCGAGACCTGAGGAGGAAAGACAAATGCGAGTTCATCTGGTAAACCCCAGCGATGTGGCTTTCGGTGTGGGCGTAATCACGCCGCGTTGGTTGTACGTTCTTGCCGCCGCAACCCCTCCCCGCTTCGGAGACCCTCACATCATCGATGAGTGCCTGGAACCACTGCGGCCGGAGGATGTGCAACCCGGCGACGTGGTGGGCATCGGCATCCACACGGCCAACGCCTTGCGAGGCCATGAGGTCGGTAAAATCGCCCGCGCCCGGGGTGCCTATGTCGTCTACGGCGGCATTCACGCCACGCTCTATCCCGAGGAGGCGCTCCAGCTTGGCGCCGCCCATGCCGTCGTAAAGGGTGACGGGGACATGGCCTGGGGCATGGTTCTCGACGATATCGCCCGCGGCGCCCTCCGGCGTGTCTATGAGGGTGGCCGCCTTGGCGGCAATCAATTCCTCCGCGCCCGCTGGGACCTGATCCCGCCAGACTCCTACATGTGGGCCTCCGTACAGACCGTGCGCGGCTGTCCGAAACATTGCTCCTTCTGCTCGGTCTGGCGCACCGACGGCCAGCAGCCCAGACAGCGCGGCGTGGATGCCGTCGTCACCGAAATCACACAGCTGCGCAGGATGGGATTCCGTTTTATCGCGCTCGCCGATGACAATTTCTACCCCGTGACTCTGACTGACATCGCCCTGGCGGAGAAACAGAACAACCAGGAACGCCTGGCGGAGCTGAAGGCCATGCGGGCGGAACGCTTCCATTTGATGGAGCGGCTGGCGCAACTTCCCGGCGATACGGTTTTCTTCACGCAGATTACGATGGAGGCAGCCGAGGATCCGCAGTTCCTCGATTCGATGCGCAACGCCCGTATCAAGGGCGCGCTGGTAGGCATCGAATCTGTTACCGAAGAAGGCCTGAAGTCCGTGTTCAAGAACTTCAACCTGTCCGGTGAAGGCCTGGCGCGCCGGTTGCAAACGTTCAAGGACCATGGCGTCCATGTGCTCGGGTCATTCATCTTCGGCCTGTCTACCGATCGTCCGGATACTTTCCAGGCAACGGCGGAACTTGCCCAGAAGGCCGGAGTGACCTTTGCCCAGTTCGTGATGATGACCCCGTTTCCGGGAACGGTGGATTTCCAGAAATGGGAAAAGGAGCAGGCGGACAACGCGCCGCGCGTCGATGGCGTGCCGGTCACTCGCTATTGGCTCATCCCCGGCTCGCGCAGGCCGAAGCTCTACACCCCACACCCTACAATGTCGTCCGAAGAGATGCGGATGCGAACTCAGGGAGTCTGGGACCGCTTCTACAGCCTCGGTGAGATTTGGAAGCGTGCGCACTGCTGCAAGTCGCTCAAATCGCGCCTCGCCTTTGTGCTCATCTCAAAGCTCTACCGGCAGATGTACGCCAACACCGGGATCGCCACCGACAGCGCACGGCGGAAAAGCGCCAACCGTTGGGCGCGCTGGCTGGCGAAGCCCTGCCGGAAGCTTTTTCAAGGCGTGCCCATGCCCGGGTTGGAAGTTCCTCGGGGGAAGGAACTTGCGGCGGCCCCCGAATTGAACGTCATCCCGTAGCCAGGCGTCTACAGAACGCTTGTCAGCGGGCGCAGGCGATGGGCGCACTCCGGGTTGCGGAGGCGGCGTAGCGCCTCGGCCTCGATCTGCCGGATGTGCTCCCGGCTCACATTGAACTGCTGGGCGATTTCCTGTAGCGTGTGCTCCCGATCGCAGCCGATGCCGAATCGGAGCCGGATCACCTTTTCTTCATTGGGCTGGAGGATTCTCAGCACCCCGGCCGTCTCCTCGCGGACGTTGTTGTCAAACAGGGTATCTACCAGCGGGCGGCACCAGCGGTCCTCGATCAGATCCCGCAAGGCGGACTCGCCGTCGCGCCCCACCTGGAGATCAAGCGAGACCGGATCGCGGGAGATTGCCCGCAATTCCTGCACTCTCTGCGCCGAGGTTTCCATGCGCACGCCGATTTCCTCATTGGTCGGCTTGCGGCCCAACTCCTTTTCGAGTTCATGCGAGGCCCGCACGAATTTCGTCAGACTCTCGTTCATGTGAACGGGTATACGAATGGTGCGCGACTGGTCATCGAGGGCGCGCGTCACCGCCTGGCGAATCCACCAGGTGGCGTACGTGGAGAACTTGTAGCCTAGCTTGTAGTTGAACTTGTCCACGGCATGCATCAGCCCCATGTTGCCCTCCTG
>JADLBG010000106.1 GCA_020847895.1 Bryobacterales bacterium | reverse complement strand
GGCATGACCGGCCCAGAGAGATCCGGTATCCGGCTTCCGTCTGCTCCACCTTGGTGGTCAAACCGGAAACAAGAGTGATAACGGCGCCTACGGGAGTGAATGTCCCTGTCTTGGCTGCCGTCGATGGATCCTTGGCCGCGGGATACATCGGACATTTCGCCGCTGTGATTCCCGGCGCGTCGCTTGCATCCGAACGCGTCATGGCGCATCGATGAGAACCCGTCCTCCGGCAGCACTCGGGAAGCTCGGACGCAGTGCGCGCGGCCAGCAGCGGGCTCCCCAGCCCGAAGGCAGTGGAGAGAAGAAGCAGGATGGCGCTTGCCCGGCGCAAGTAATCAGTGTATCGCACCCGCCAGATTCGCAGCCAAGCCGGGGGGGGGTATAATGCTCACACCAGACATGATGCTGACTCGCCGGGAGGCGCTGCGGATTGGCGGAGTTTCCCTGTCATCCTACCGCGTCTCTCCCCTGTTACGGCCGAATAACGTCCGTGCCGCGTCAAAGGTGAGCCCGCGCGGGACGGCGAAGTTCTGCATTTTCCTCATGCTCGATGGCGGACAGAGCCATGTGGATGCCTGGGACCTCAAGGAGGGGAAATGGACGCCGCCGGATTTCGAAGTCAAGCAGATCCACCCCGGGCTGAAGTGGCCCACCGCGCTCTACCCGCGCCTGGCCAAGCAATTCGACAGGTTCGCTCTGTTGCGTTCGGTAGAGGCGAGCGATAGCGTCCACGGACGCGCTCAATATTACGTGCAGGCGGCGCATGCATTGAATCCGGCGCTGCAAAGGGAAATCCCGCCCGTCGGCGCCGTAGTGGCCATGGAGTACGCCGGCCGCCGCCGGGATTCGGACACCTTGCCGCCCTACGTGGCTATGAACGTGACAGAGAGTCAGGCTGGGCCGCTTACCTCCGGGTTCCTCCCCGCCGCCTGCTCACCCTTCCACATCGATGCTTCGGTGAGCCTCTCGTCCTCCAGGTTGGCCCCCAGCACGGCGCCTGTCTTCGAGGTCTCCCCCGAAGAGCACCAGCGCTACGGCTCCACGATTACGGGAGACGCCGCTGTCATTGCCAGAAATCTCGTGGAAGCCGGCGCGGGAACGCACTTCATCTTCCTCCAGCAGAACGGCTGGGATCATCACAAGGATATCTACCACAGTAAGAATCACTATCAGCATTCCTGGGATCTCGATGCCGCGCTGTCATCGCTGCTCGAAGACCTCGCCGGACGCAAGCGCAAAGACGGACAGTCTCTTCTCGACCAGACCATGGTGATCTGCATGGGCGAATTCGGACGCACTCCCGGGGACGTCACATCCTTGAAGGGCCGGGATCACTATCCGCATGCGTTCACCGTTCTCGCGGCGGGCGGCGGCATCAAGGGCGGCCAGATCATCGGCAGGACCGATGAGACCGGCTCCGGAGTAATCGACGGCGGATGGGATGCGAGACGTTCCATCTTCATGGAAGACATCGCCGCCACCATCTACTCCGCGATGGGCATCGACTGGTCGAAAACCATCGAGACCACACCCTCCGGGCGTCGCTTCCATTACGTCGAGCCGTTCGCCGCGCCGCAAGCTATTGCAAGCCGGGAGATCTCCGCTCTCTTCGGCCGGGCGTAGCCGGGGCCTCCGCCGAAAAATAGAGCGTCACTTCCGCAGTGCCGCTCTGCTCGTCGGTCTTCACCTCAGCCTTTGTCTTGCCCAGATTTTCGAACACGCCCTCTTCCCGCAGACGCGCCAGGAACGCATCGGGGTAGTCCGGATTGAAAGGCTCGCCTTCCTTGAGAGCCCAGGCTTTGCGGATCTGCGGCTCGGAGAGGATATCGAGACCCTTGATGTTCAACCTGGAGAACACGAAGCGCTTGCCCGGATCAATGTGGACAGTCAGGTTCACCTTCTTATGGGCGTCATCCAGTTGGCGTTCCACGGTAGCCTTCGCCAGCAGGTAGCCATGGCGCTTCACCATGCTCTTCATGCGCTCGATACCCGCGTTGATCTCCTTGAAGTTGGCGATATCATCCGTCTTGAGATCGGCCGCGCGAAGCAAGTCCCTTGCCGGCAGCGCCTCGGTCGTTACCCTGACATCGCCCAAAGTGAACGTGTCTCCTTCGGAAACCTCCACCGTTACACGCAAGCCGTTGACGTCCTTCAGCGGTTCCGTCGTAATCTTCGGAAAGGCCACCCGCGGCCGCCCTCGCGCTTCATACAGCGGCCGGATGCTCGCCTCCAGAATCTGCCGGAACTTCGTTTCTTCGTACACCGTGCCGACCGCGGCGCCTGCCACCGCATTCCGCAATGCCGAGGCCGGCAGCACCGAGTTCTTCACAAACTCCACTTCGGCGACCGATGGCGGCATCCGCGC
Organism: Bryobacterales bacterium; assembly: GCA_020847895.1. GTDB lineage: Bacteria > Acidobacteriota > Terriglobia > Bryobacterales > Bryobacteraceae > CADEFT01. The sequence goes on along the minus strand of JADLBG010000106.1, from coordinate 635 downwards.
CGGCTGAAAGACGATCCGCAGTGCCCCATCCGGACCCGGCATCACCCGCCCAACGATGCGCTCCCCGGCAACCGGTTCCAGGATCTTGGCGTACCTGTCGAGAATTTGCTTCGTCCCCGGCGTCTGATCCCCGAACAACGGGTCCGCTTTGCGAAGTATGTCCCGCAGTTCCTTCTCCGGCTTGGCAATCCTTTCGAAGTGCACGGGATACGATTGTTCCACTTCTTTCACCTGGAACGAGGCTGCGTATCCGGTCCCATCCGCGGCGGGACCATACTTGTAGCCCACGGTTTCAAAGAACCCACAGTTCACCAGCCGGTTTCTGGCAGCCTCGAAGGCGGCCTCATTCGCCTCTTCGCCCAAATGAATTCCAGCAGCCGCCAGAATCTGATCTGTGTGGAAGATACGATTGCCGTCCACCTGCAAGGAAACAATGGGAAACTTGGGCTTCTCCTCGGCCTTGGGCTGCGACGCCTTCACCGGGGCCGGGGTCTTGCCTTTAGGGCGCGACCTCGCTTTCTGGGTCTGTCCGGCCAGCGTCAGCGCCAGAATCCACATCAGGGCGAAACGGGTCATACGGATTTTTTCAGGATCTCGGGGTTCATCACCGCGATGTAGTCCAGGTTCCGGTATAG
>JADLBG010000105.1 GCA_020847895.1 Bryobacterales bacterium | reverse complement strand
GATTTCAACGAGTGGGTGTGGAAGACCACCAGCGTGACATCGCGCTACAGCTATATGCTGACGCAGGAATACGACATGCTCGAATGGAATCTGGCCAATACGGCGAACTACTCCGAACTGGCCAGCCTGATGGCGCCGAGGCCATTCATGGTGGAACGCGGGCACGACGACGGGGTCGCGCCGGACGAGTGGGTGGCCTATGAATTCGCCAAGGTGCGGCGCTTTTACGACAAAGCCGGGTTGGGTGACAAAGCCGAGATCGAGTTTTTCAACGGGCCGCATACCATCCACGGAGTGGGCACATTCGAGTTTCTGCGGAAGCACCTGGGTTGGACGCGCGAGTAACCGGACGAGTGCCGAAGTTTATTGGACGCGCCCGGATGAGGCCGCCGGCCGGCGCATCACGAAGTCCCATTCCCTGCTCGAAAGCTTTTCGAGCGACGGCAGATCGCTTTCGAGCAGGTAGCCGCCCTCCACCAATTTGCGCGCGGCGGCGCGGATCCTGCCAAGGTATGCCCCGCGGTCGTGGTAGCGCTCCAGGACGACGTGTTGCGGAAACGGGAAATAGGACCCGACCATGCTGAATAGCTCCTCGGGCGCTCCGATGGCCGGGTTGCGAAGGTTCCATCCTGTGTGCGCCGCCAGCGGAACCGCTACCTGCGGCATCTTCAGCCCGCCAATGTCGTTTCCGTCGGCGTCTACTTGCGGAACCAGAATGGCGAACGGCGGGCCCATCTTGGGAGGCTCAATCGTAACGATGCCTCGTGAGCGAAACTCCGGGCCAAAATCCAGACGGTACACTTCATGGATCCGTTTGGGAGTGACAACGCCCGGCAACACGGGGAAGCGGATGTGATCGATGGTGGCCAGTTCGTGGCGATCGACGCGCGGGTAGACCGAGGGCGGAGGCGCGATGTCATCCGCAATCCACCGCTCGATAGCTATCAGCAGGCCGCGCATGATCCATTGATAGTCATTGCCGTTATTCAGATAACGCGTATTGTGGCTCCGGGCCGGCGGAATGGCGCCCGGCCCGTGATTGCCGCCGGCCATCACGTACAGGCGTGTGTTGGGCGCCAGCGGCACATCGGCCGATCCATCGAGCGTGGTGTGTATCAGCGATGCGGCGCGTCCGTAATACTCATAGGCGGAGTTGGTGTAGACGATCTTCGGGACCACGTGGTCCTGCTCTGCGCGCACGAGGATGCCGCCTTCCAAACCAGTCACCGCATCGGATTCCTTCAAGTCCGTGAAGGGGAAAATGTCCGTGGCGTAGTAGAAGTTGAAGAACGGCCGTGCGTCGCGCGAGGGCTGCGCGAACTGGTGGTTGAAATTGCCGCGCCCGCCTCCAGCCACATTCGCCCAAACGCCGTCAAAGACGCGGCGCCCCAACTCGTCGCGATTGAAGCCCTGGTAGAGAAAGGTGCGCAGGAAGCGGCCGCTTTGGGAACTTCCAAACGCGAGAGTGCGCCGCGCGGCGGGAGCCAGCGCCGCCAGCGGCGCCGGAGCCGAGCCGGCCTTCAGCGCGGAAATGAAGTCGCGGATGCCGGCCATTCCCAGACCCACGACGGGCGGATCCTGAGAGCGATACACCACTTCATAGATCTTGCCGGATTCGAAACCCGAAGGCTTCCGCACCGCGCCGCGATCCTCGGTAAAGCTCCATTGCCCGCGCGGAATGACACGCCGCGGTCCGTTCGCCAGACTGCGTTCGGTTAGCGTCGCCGCAGGGTCGTTGGCATCGGCGGCACGATAGGGGAAGAAGAGCCGGTCGCCTAGCGAAAAGGAGGTGATCGCCTCATCGGGAACAAAATCCGAGCGGACCACGCCTTGAATCGGCGCGCCATCGGGATTCTTCGCAATGGGCACGGTGACGCTCATCAACGGCGGCTCGCGTGGAACGTCGAACTGCCACCCGAGCCAAGCCAGGGTAAACCCCTGCTTCAACAGCAGCGCATCACCAAACTCGGCCGGCGTCCGGGGATCGTTCGAGGCTTTCCCCAGGCTGAAGGTATGCAGCAGCCCTTTGCGCCCGCGATTGGACACTTCGAATAGCAGCGTACCGTTGCTTTTCTTCGGGCCGGTGGGGACAAAGAGAACGAAGTCGGCATAGAACTCCACCTGCCCTTTCGCGTTGCGCGGAGCAAGCTTGAGGTTCACGACATCCCGGTTGGCGGCGGCCATCGGGTCCACGGCGAAGTAGGCTTTGCCGATCATGCGCTCGTAGGATCCGGCGCTGCCGAAGGACTGGCCCTGGAGAATCGGAGATCGTTCGGAAACCTCGATCCGCACAAGAGCCGCCGGCAGAAGAACGGGAGTGAGAATGGCGAGCAAACGGAAAGTCACGCCTGACATTGTATTGAACAGGCGAGCAAGCTGTGTGTACAGTCCGGCGCATCGAGACTCTTCCGCCCAAGGGGATTGTGCTATGCATAACCCATGTCACGAACCAATCCTCGCCGCAGTTTTCTCGCCGGCGCGCTCGGAATCGGCGCCGCGCCCGCCGCGCTTGCGCAACAGGCGGCCACGCCCGGCCGCACGCCGGTTCCCGGAGGTCTAAGCCAGATTTATTGGGCGCGCACGGGCAAACGCCGCCGCTCGTCCAGTTGGAACCGCACGGGCAAGAACGCCGACCGCGTCAGCGTGGCGCCCGGCAAGAGCGCCGTGATCGCCGACATCCAAGGCGCGGGGTGCATCCACCATATCTGGATCACCATCTCGGACAACGAGCCCGATTACCTGCGGCGCGTTGTGCTGCGCGCGTGGTGGGATGGCGAATCTGCGCCGAGCATCGAAACGCCCGTCGGCGATTTCTTCGGCGTCGGCCATGCCCGCGTATCGAATTACTGGTCCCTGCCGCTGAACATGGTGACGGGCGGCAACGCGGCGGCACAGGCGCGCGCGGCGATGAACTGTTTCTTTCCCATGCCGTTCGCGCGCGGCGCGCGTCTCGAGATCGAGAACCAGGGTCAGCAGCCCATCGGGTCCCTCTACTACTACGTGGATTACGAAGAGCATGCTTCGCTGCCGGACGAAGCGCTACGTTTCCATGCCATGTGGCGGCGCGAGAATCCAGCCCACAACGTCTCCCTGAACCTCGCCGACCGCGCCAACGCCGCTCGCGCGAATGAGGTGGTCAACCTCACTGGAGCGAATAACTACGTCCTGTTCGAGGCCAAGGGGCGCGGCCACTACGTGGGCTGCAATCTCTCCATCGACCACACCAACCCCATCCCCAATTTCGGCTGGTTCGGGGAAGGCGACGATATGATCTTCATCGACGGCGAGACGACGCCCTCGCTGGTAGGCACGGGCACCGAGGATTATTTCTGCGCGGCCTGGGGCTATCCGGGCGGGTTCAATCCGATGCCGTATCACGGCGTCTCCTACGCGGGCGGACCCACTGATGGTCCCGCGCCTTATTCGGGCAAGTGGACGATGTACCGGTTCCACATCGAGGACCCGGTGATGTTCGAGAAGTCGATCAAAGTGACCATCGAGCACGGCCACGGCAATGTGCACGCTTCTGACTATTCCTCCACCGCCTACTGGTATCAGAGCGAGCCGCATGCGCCCTTCCCCGCCCTGCTGCCTGTGGATCGCCGGCTCCCGATTCCCGACCGGGAGAGCCTCCGCGAGTACTGGAAGACCTTCTGACTAAGGAACTCGCACAACGGAGCCTCGCCGGCCGGTGAATTCAATGGAGTTCCGCCGCGGGCGATGGAGTGCTCGTTAAAGTCTCCGTGAGTGATCATGGCATTTCCTTGTCCAACGTACGACGTTACCGGTTCTCTCTGCACAATAGGCCGTGAGAGTCTCAGCCCGAAGCCCATTGAAGTATATTCATAGTGCATTGCAGCAATGTCCACGACAATCTGTTCGTCATCGACGCGCCGGGGATTCCTCGGGAGGAATCTCGGTACGGCCGCGGCGCTAGCCGCATCTTCGCAGAGCAGCGCGCAAGGCGCTCTTCCCTGGTACCGGCGCGCGTACCGCTGGGGGCAGACCAACATTACCGAAAAAGATCCGGTGCGCTACGACATCGAATGGTGGCGGCTGCATTGGAAGCGCACGGAAGTGCAAGCCGTGATCATCAACGCCGGCGGCATTGTCGCCTACTATCCGAGCAAATTTCCGCTGCATCACCGCGCGGAGTTTCTTCACGGACGGGACCTGTTTGGCGAACTCACCAAGGCGGCGCACCAGGACGGCATCTTCGTAATGGCGCGCATGGACTCGAACCGGACGGCCGAGGATTTCTTCCTTGCTCATCCGGACTGGTTCACGCGCGACGCGCAGGGCAATCCGTACCGGGCGGCGGACAAGTACATCACCTGCATCCACAGCCCTTACTATGACGAGTACCTTCCCGGTGTGCTGCGCGAGATCATCGAGCGCTCGCACCCGGATGGTCTCACCGACAACAGTTGGGCGGGCATGGGCCGCGAGAACATCTGTTACTGCGACAACTGCAAGACGAAATTCCAAGCCAAGACCGGTAAGACACTCCCGCGCAGCGCCGATTGGGACGATCCGGCGTACCGGCAGTGGATCCTGTGGAGTTACGAACGCCGCATCGAGATCTGGGAGTTGAACAACCGGACGACACAGGGAGCCGGCGGCCCGGACTGTATCTGGTCCGGGATGAACAGCGGCTCGGTTACGGCGCAGGCCCGTTCGTTCCGCGATTTGCGGGAGATCTGCAACCGCGCCCACATCATGATGCTCGATCACCAGCGGCGCGACGACGATACCGGGTTCCAACAGAACGGCGACACCGGCAAGCGCGTCCACGGCCTGCTCGGGTGGGACAAGCTGGCTCCGGAGAGCATGGCGATGTACCAATCAGGGCCAGGATATTACCGGCTGGCGAGCAAGCCTGCTCCTGAAGCGCGGATGTGGATGATTGACGGCATCGCGGGCGGCATTCAGCCATGGTGGCATTACATCTCGGCATATCAGGAAGACCGGCGCATGTACCATACGGCCGAACCTGTCATGAAGTGGTGTAAGGAAAATGAGGGGTATCTGGTGAACCGCCGGCCAGTAGCCACGGTAGGTGTCGTGTGGTCGCAGCGCAATACGGACTTCTACGGGCGCGAGGAAGCGGGACAGCGCGTGGATGCGCCTTATACAGGGTTCATGCACGCGCTGGTGCACGCCCGTATCCCGTATCTGCCGGTGCATGTGGATGACATCGAGAGAGCCGATCTGCGACTGCTGATCCTGCCCAACGTAGGCGGACTTTCGGATGCGCAATGCGCCGCGATTCGTAAGTTCGTCGAGCGCGGCGGGTCTCTGTTCGCCACGGGCGCCGCCAGCTTGTACAACGAATGGGGCGACCCGCGGCCGGATTTCGGACTGGCCGGTCTGTTTCGGGCGCATACCACCGCCGCTGCGCCTGCGTTGCAGCCGGCGCCGGCTTCGCGCCGCCAGCGGGACCGTTTCGCGCCGGACGTTCACACCTATCTGCGCCTGATTCCCGAATGGCGGGCGAAAGTGGATGGCCCGAAGGCGGGCGATGAACCGCCGGCAACCGGACAGCGGCACGCGGTGCTGAAGGGCTTCGAAGAGACGGATATTCTTCCTTACGGAGGGACGCTCACGCCGCTGCGCCTGGACGCGGGAACAGTGGTTCCCCTGACGTTCATTCCGCCGTTCCCCGTCTATCCGCCGGAGACCGCGTGGATGCGGCAACCGAAGACGGACATCCCCGGTCTCGTGCTGTCCGAGCGGGGCAGGTCGCGTATCGCGTACATGCCGGCGGATCTCGACAGGCGGTATGCGGCGGAGCATTTACCGGACCACGGCAACCTGCTGGCAAACATCGTCCGCTGGGGCTGCGGCGGGGATATCCCACTGGCGGTGCAAGGACCGGGATGGATCGACTGCCACCTCTACCATCAGGGCAGTCGTACCATCCTTCACCTCGTGAACCTGACCAGCGCCAACACGTGGCGCGCGCCCGTGGACGAATTGATCCCTGTCGGCCCCATCAAGGCACGGGTCCGGCTCGCGAACCCGGGCAGCGGCAAGGTGCGTCTGCTCGTATCTGGCGGGGCGAAGGCGGTTCAGATGGATGGAGCCGACGCCGTGGTGACGTTGGACGCCATTCTGGATCACGAGGTCCTGGTTTTCGGCTGAAGCTCTGAAGCTGCTGTTTGCCAAGAGTCTCAGTGGAACGTGTAAAATAGCGAATCCATGCTTTCCGGACGGCTTACCGCAGGCGCCATTCTTCTTTGCGGCCTGGCGCATTCCATCGGATGGGGCATTCGCGGGAATTGGGGTCACGAATACGGCGCCATGATTCCCGGCGCTCTGTCCGCCATTGCCGCGTGCCTTGTATCCGGCCGCGAAGACTGGCGGCGGCGCGTGGTGCACTTCGCCTTCTTCGGAGCGATGGGCTGGTCTTTCGGCGGGTCGATGTCATACGGCCTGGTGCAGG
>JADLBG010000104.1 GCA_020847895.1 Bryobacterales bacterium | reverse complement strand
GCCGGCACGTTGGCCGACAATTGCGTGGCGGAAAAAAATGTCGTGGTGAGGGGTATGGATAGATTCCAGTACACCAAGGCATTGGGAGCGAAGTTGGAGCCCGTCAGTGTAATGCTGAGCGCCGCGCTTCCGGAAACCGCGCTGGCGGGGCTGAGCCCCGACAGCACCGGAGCAGTTACTGTCTGTGCGTGGGCAAGCCCGGAGACAACCAGAGTACACGCGGCAATTGCGGCAAACGGGCGGCGGAATGGCTTTTGAGGTCTCATCGGATTCGTTCCATTTTTCCGGATTTACCGCGGGGGCCCTACCGATCCCGCTCCGGGCGAGATGCTGATGGTGGCGGGCGCCGTCGGTTGCGGTGAAGTGGTGGAGGAGGATCCACGTGTGCCGAGGATCGCCCCGGCGGCGCCCGCTCCTCCAGCCGCCAGCAGGATGAGGAGCCATTTCGTATGGCTCTTTGCGGCAGCGTTTTGCACCGCCATGTTGAAAACGGTGATGATGGCGGAGGCTTTCTGGCCTTGGTGCGATGCCGTGACGCGCACCTCCATCCTGCCGGCGACGTTGTTCGGCTTCCAGGCGCGCGCCGCGGCTTGACCTTGGGCATCGGTAGTGGCCATGAGCGTCTTTTCGCCGTTGACGAACGCGCCGCTTGCTCCTTGCGAAGGCAGCGTGAACACGACGGATGCTCCGGAGACGGGCTGTTGGCTTGCGTCTTCCACGCGAATCACCAGGTCCCGGCCCACGCGGTCACGGATGTTATTAATTGCCCCTTGCCCCTCGACCACAACAATGGACAATGGCCGGCCGGCCGCGTTTTGGCCCACAACCTGCGGAGTCATGACAAAGCCGCACAGCCAGACAGCGGCGCAGGCGACAATCTGTTGGAGGCAAGAGTTCATTGTTTTTCGCGTTGGAAGATTAGCCGGCAAAGGATGAAGCAGTTTACCTTCCGAAACCATCCTGCCGCTATTCTACTTGAAGCTATTCAGAGATAGCGCGGGAAGCGGCGGCGGAAAAAATTCCCAGAAGGGCCGAAACAATCCCAAACCTTTGCTTTGAATCCTGAGGAAGGCGATGGCGGCAGGGGGAGCTAAGGTGCAGATAGAGATGGGAAAATGATCGTTGGACCGAAACGTGCAAAAAATTGTTGCCAGCTCCCGATGAGCCCGGTCCAACGAAGGAATCTCAGCATGGGAAGAACTTTCATCGCTCGCTTACGTCCAGGCGCCGTGCTCTTCGTCTTTCTCTGGCTGTCCGCGGCGGGTTCCCTTGGTTGGGCCGCCGACGGACAAAAGACTCCTCGCGAACTCATCCAGTACATCGAGGATGCCAAGCGCCTTGGGTTGAAAGAAAACGAGATCCGCCAAAACGCCGTTACCGCCGGTTGGAGCAAAGAACTGGTGGGCCAGGCGCTGGCAATTGTGCGTTACATGGGCGAAGACGCCTCTATACGCAACAAGGGGGAAAGCCAGGGCCGCAAAACTGTCGAACCGGCAGGCTATCGGATCGGCGCCGGCGATGTCCTGCAGATCCTGGTCTGGAAAGAACCGGACGCCTCGGTGCCGAGCGTCATGGTGCGAACCGACGGCAAAATTTCGGTCCCCTTGATCAAGGAAGTGGATGCCGCCGGATTGACGCCCTCGGAACTCGAGAAAGTCCTTGCCGGAAAACTGGCGAAGTTCGTTCGGGAAGTGGATGTGACGGTCATCCCCCGGGAAATCGTCAGCCAGAAAGTTTATATCCTTGGAGCGGTCCGGAGGGAAGGTCCGGTGATCCTTCTCTCTTCCATGACGGTCTTGCAGGCGTTAAATTCCGCGGGAGGATTGACGGAGTATGCCAAGCGCAAAAAGATCTACATCCTGCGCAATGAAAACGGAAAGCAGATTCGATTGCCCTTTGATTACGAAGCGGTCATCAAGGGCGAGCATCCGGAACAGAACATCCTGGTGCGGGCCGAAGACACAATCGTGGTTCCCTGATGAGGCGCTTTCCCGTGCATAAGCATCCCGCGGCCCGTATTCTTCCATTGGTCTGCCTCCTGACGGCCTATCCCGCCGCGGCTCAAATTTCGAAAAGTGCTTACCGCGCGCTCGGGCAGCCCGATCTGCGCCAGAACGGCGTCAACCTGGTGCAGGGCCTCGAGATGTACAATCCCTCGGGTGTCGCCTTGGATAACCGGGGTGGGGCTGTGCATCTCTACGTATCCGATACGCAGAATCATCGCATCCTCGCCTGGCCGGATGTGCGCGCGTTTCAGATTGGGGATGCTCCGGCTCTCATTCTCGGCCAGCCCGGCCCGCAGAATTCAGGAGCGCTCGGAATAGGCGCAAAAGGGTTCAACGGCCCGCTGGGGATGGCGGTGGACCCGTCGACGGGAAACCTCTATGTCGCCGATGTGGGGAACAACCGCATCCTGCGCTTTCCGGACCCGTTCGCCAATCCCTCGCGCGTGGAGCCCGACATGGTGTACGGCCAGCCCACGTTCAACGACAACGCCGCCTCTACCAGCAGGTCCACGATGAACCGCCCGCGAGCGGTTGCCTTCGATAATCAGGGAAATCTCTGGGTGGCGGATACCGGCAACAACCGGGTGTTGCGCTTCAACGCCGGGATCCTCGACGGATTGAATCCGGAAGCGGATCTCGTATTGGGTCAATTGGATTTCATCAGCAGCGCGGCCAACCGGGGAAGCGCGGCGGGATTCAATGCGAGCGGATTCGATACGCAGGCCGGGGTAGCGTTCGATTCGCGGAATAACCTCTACGTATCCGATTTCAACAACGCGCGCGTGCTCAAATTTTCCGCTCCGGTGACCGCGGGAGCCGCCGCCGGCGTGGTGTTCGGGCAGCCGGATTTCACTACGCGAGGCGTTCCGGCGCAGGCTTCCGCCTCGACGCTCGGCGGCCCGGCCGGGCTTTGTGTGGATTCATCCGGCAACCTCTACGTCAGCGTCCCCAGGGATAACCGTGTGCTCGTGTTCACTTCCTCCACCGTGGTCTCCGGCTCAGCCGCCCGTGATCAGTTGGGCCAGGTGGATTTTACCAGCACCCAAGCCAACCCATCCTCGTTCCCCTACGCCTCGGCCAGTACGTTTTCCGCTGTAAGCGATATCAAATTGGACGCCGATGGCAACCCGATTGCCGCCGACAGCGGCAACAACCGCGTGCTGCTGTTCCCCAGGGGAGGGAAGTCGGCCACCAAGGTCTGGGGCCAGTTGGATTTCAAGGCCAAT
>JADLBG010000103.1 GCA_020847895.1 Bryobacterales bacterium | reverse complement strand
TTGCCCCACCAGTGCCAGTCCACATCGGTCGGCTCCGGCACGCCGCTGAACTGAAATCGTTTGTAGATGCCGTAGGTCTTCTCGAGCCGGCGCACCGTTTCGAACCGCTTCCTGTAATGCGCAATCTGCTCCTCGCTCAGTGTGCGCAGGTCGCCGGAAAAGCACACGGGTTGGCCCATCAGCCAGCTTGCCACCTGCCGGTCCTGAATGGACGCAGCCAGGCTGCCCTGAATATCGGTGGTGGCGGCGGCGTAGAATTCGAGCGGATAGAGCGGCAATCCCCGATGCGAGTAGAAGCGCTGGCGCGCCATCCAGCATCCCTGGCGCAGCGCGGCGGCATGTTCAGCCGCAACGTTGCCCACGCGCTCGCGCCAGCCACGCTCGGCTCCGAGAGCCTCGTTGAGCGGAATATGGAAGCGCGCGGCGGTCTTGAGCGCGGCCAGGTCCGCGGGCACTCCCGGCGTGCCCCAGTAGATCTCATGAGTAATTTCGTTGATCACGCCTGGGGCGGCGTGGCGCAGCCCCGCCTGTGCCGCCAGAAGACCGCGCAACCCGCGTAGAAGCGATTCCCGCCGCGTGCGGCTCTCATGCCCTTCCGCCAGGTCTCCAAAGAGGATAGCGCTGAAATCCTGTTTAAAGTACGTTACGCCATAGCGCCGGGCCAGGGCCACCACGTCCTTCACGTAGAAGTCGCGCCAGTGTGAGGTAAAGCTCATAGCCAGCCCGCGAAGCGACGCTGTACGGATCATTGGTGGCAGCATTCGTGCATCCGGCAATTGGGCGAGGTCCGGTGAATCCGTGTCGCGATAGCAGGAGAGCCACAGTCCGAGTTCCATGCCTTGCTTACGGACGAACTCGGCGGTTCCGGCAAAGTCGGGAAACTTCACGGTATCCGCCTCGGTTCCCAGCCGGCCCTTCTGCCAGCCATCGTCGAGCAGCATCTCGGCGAAGCCGGCGCGGCCGGCGATCCGGGCCAACTGCCGCACCAGTTTATCGTCGATGTTATCGGCGAAGTAAGCCCAGGTCATCCATTGCGGGCCGTGGATGGGCGCGGTTTCGGCGGCGATGCCCACGTAGCGCTTCAGAAATTCGAGGTAGGGTCCTTCCAGTGTGCGGTCGAGCGGGGTGGAGACCGATGAGATCGTGGGCGTGACCGCGCCGCTGTAGACATAATAGAACACGGGTTCGGAGATGAACTCTTCACCGGGGCCCAACACCCATTCGAACAGCCCTTTCGTGTAGCCCATGCTGCCTTGATCGGTAATCGTGCGCAGCGCGGAAGGAATCTCGCTGGCGGCAACCGCCCCGAAGCGGCCTCCGGGGCCATCAAAGGCGACGACGCTCGGCTGCGCCCCGGACATGGCGGCGGCGAGCGTCTTGCGCGCCAGGGGAACCAGTTGGATCTCGTCAATCACCATATTGTCGAGACGCAGCCACCACGAACCACCATTGCGCACCACCGCCCACTTACGCACGGCCGGGTGGCCGTCGTAGATCTCGTAGATCAATTCCACCGAGACGCCCGCGAGCACCGCATCGCTCTTGAGCGGCGTGCGCAGGGTGAGGCGCATAACGCCCGGGGCGGGCGCCGTCACCGCGGCTGACGTTGCGCCGGCCATGGCGCTCCAGGAGGCGGCTACCACTGGCTTCGGATTCACCCACTTGGGCGCGTCCGGCCGCGTGTCGTCGTAGCGGGAAGTGTCAATTCCCTGTCCGCCGAAGACTTTGGATGAAACCGTGGGCGCGCCTGCCTCTTCCGGGGTCAGACCGCGCGGCTTGCGATTGGATTGCTCGTGCGTGATCACCATGGAGAATTCCCCGGCCGGCGCGGCTAACAGCTCGTGCCCGCCAGTGGTGAAACTCGTAGTGCGGATGGCGCCCTCGCCGAAACTGATGACGCGCTCCAACGATGCGGATTTCATGACGGCCCTTCCGCTTGAGATCGAGACGCCGGCGGCCGAAACCGCGCCTGGCAGAATGAGGAAAACCACCCATGCCGCCAATCGATTCAGTGGAGGCACGCGCCGCGTCATCTTCCGAAAGACGGTGAAATGCCGGTGGCGGTTCCGGATGTCGAGGGTTTCGAACATAATATCGTGAACATCATACTATGCCGTTTTATGCTGGCCTTCCGTGGATTGAGGTTGGGAGCATGGGCTTGCCACTCCGCGCGTGGGAGCGGAACCGGATACCTTGATTCCGGTTGACCCGCCGCTTCCGCCGCGCTACCAATAGAAGGATGAGACTTGTCCCCTTCGCCCTCCTTGCCTGTGCCGCCGCGGCCTTCAGCGCCGACCCGGGCTTCGTAACGCTCTTCGACGGAAACACCCTGAAGGGGTGGAAACTCGTGGGAGGGCATGGCCCGGGCTACGTGGTCAAGGACGGCATCCTGGTATGCCCCGCCGATGGCGGCGGCAACCTGTACACCGAAAAGGAATACGCGAACTTCGTATTCCGCTACGAATACCGCCTGTCGCCGGGTGGGAACAACGGCGTCGGCATCCGCGCTCCCTTGGAAGGGGACGCGGCCTACAAGGGGATGGAGATCCAGATCCTGGACGACACGGATGAGCGGTACAAGGGCAAGATCAAGTCGGAACAGCATACCGGATCGATTTATGACGTCTTTCCGGCGCGCACCGGCTACCAGAAGCCTGCCGGGGAGTGGAACGAAGGGGAAATTACGGCCAAGGGCAGCAACATTCAGGTGAAGCTGAACGGCGTCATCATCACGCACTCCGACCTCAACGACGTGCATGAAGAGAAGGTTCTCGCGCGCCACCCGGGTCTGCGGCGATCGAGCGGACACATCGGGTTCCTCGGCCACGGCACGTTAGTGGAATTCCGCAATATTCGCGTGAAGCAACTTCCTTAGAGGGCTATTCCAGTTCGAGCGCGACGTAGATCAGTTTGCTGTCCCGCTCCACTTGGAGCACCGCGGCGTCGCCGTTTTTCATCTGGTCGAGTGAGTTGTTCAGGTCTTTCACTGTCGTCATCGGTGTCCCGTTCAACGAGTAGATTACGTCACCCGGAGAGAGCCCGGCGCCTTCATAAGGGACCTCACCGGAGCGGGCCGCCACGACGATGCCGAATTGATGGCGGAGTTCGGGAAGCATGGGCGCGATGCTGTCGTCGATAGCGATGCCGAGTATGCCGAGGCGCGGCACGAGGTTTTTTTCCAGGCTCACCATATCGGCGAACCGTTCCGGAGAATCCTGGCGCTCCACCACCGGAACATCGAGGGTCAATGTCTGCTTCTTCCGAATCACCTGCAACTTGACGGAGGAACCCGACATGCGGCGGTAGACGCTCACTTCCAACTGCCGGGCGTTCTGGATTGGCCGGCCATCAATGGCGACGATAATATCATCCGGCTGCATACCGGCCTTGTCCGCTGGTCCCTTCGGCTCGACGTCCGTAATAATGACCCCCTCCGGCTGTGGAAGATTCAATCCCCTCGCCAATACCGGAGTAATGGATTGCGCTACGACGCCGATCTGTTTGCGGTGTACGTGCCCATCCTTGCGGATCTGGCGGTAGACGCTGCGCACGGTTTCCGAGGGGATGGCGAAGCCGAGCCCCTCGCTTCCGCCGGACTGGCTGAGGATAAAGGTGTTGATTCCGACAACGTGCCCATCGATATCCACCAAAGGCCCGCCGCTGTTGCCGGGGTTGATAGGGGCGTCGGTTTGGAGGTAGATCATGAAATCATCGGGCTTTAACTGCCGTGATGTGGAACTGATAATGCCCATGGATACAGACCCTTCCAACCCGAGGGGATTTCCAAACGCCAGCACGAGTTGCCCCTGTTTCACGAGGAGGGAGTCGCCCAGAGCGAGGAAGGGCAGATTCCGCTGGTCGACCTTGATGACCGCCAAATCGGTTTCAGCATCGGCGCCAATCAGCTTTGCGTCATGAATGGAAGACATGGCCTGGGGTCCGTTCGGAAGCAGTCTGACACGGATATGCCGGGCTCCTCGTACGACATGCGCATTTGTGATGATGTACCCGTCAGGTGTAAGAATGACTCCCGTACCCGTACTCCGCTGCCGGGAAAGGACCTCATTTCCGCCGGAAGTATCTTCCTCGGAGGGGAGCGAGTAACCGATCACATTGATTTGGACGACGGCTGGGCGAACTCGCTGGGCCAGATTCTCGAGCGATGCGCTGAACTGCTTGAGCGAGGTCTGTGCATAAGCGCAGGCGGCGCCGAGGAGCAGGGTGCAACAGAGTGCGTACATACCTTCATTTTGAATCACATTGAGAGTCCTGTCTGGAGAGGTCTGGAGAGGGCAGAGGAGAGCATTCCACCTTGCTCTCCGTGCTACGATGAAATCTGGTTCATCCGCGGGATGAACCATGCGGGAGACTACTTTGCGTAAATGGATTTTTTGGGAGTTCAAGCGGGGATCGAGGCCATACGACCTGGTGGTTGCGCTCATCCTGGCCTTTATTTTCATCACTCCCCGCGAATGGTTCCGTGATCAGCCGCGCGCTTCCAGCGTGATCATGCTCCCTTCGGAAAAAGGGGTGGCGCGGCTGTGGATTGAGCCGGACCTGCTCGCCGGATTGAAGGAAGATCAACGGCTGGAACAGGCGCGCCAGTTGTTGAATTCACGCACAGGCAAGCATGGAAAGCTGACGCGGCTGGAAACTATTTACGATTCCGAGCAGGACATCCGAGGTTACCTCGCATACGCAACCGAGTAGCCCCTTCGGGCATCCCACATTCAGGATGACGCTTTCGATTCTTCGAGTTATGGTTTGTTTGTGGAGCGTGACCGCGCTGCCGCTCAGCGCCGAGTCGCTTTCCGATCTGCTGGCCCGCGTCGACAAGTCCGCGGCCGCTTTTCGGGGGATGACCGCGAAACTGCGCCGGATCAATTACACGGCGGTGATCAAGGATACCAGCGAGGACAAGGGCGTTATCGCCATCAAGCTGAATAAATCACGCGAGATGCAGTTGCGCATCGACTTCACCATCCCGGACGAGAAGACCTGGGCCTTCCGCGGCCGCAAGGCAGAGCTTTTTATCCCGAAAATCAATACGGTGCAGGAATATGACCTCGGCAAGCACGGGCATCTGGTGGACCAGTTTCTCCTGCT
>JADLBG010000102.1 GCA_020847895.1 Bryobacterales bacterium | reverse complement strand
TCGGTGTTTCATCCACAAAGAGCATGTAGCGAACCATCTCGTCCACGGCCGAATCGATACGGCGTTGGGTGGAGTCGCTCAGCGTCCCTTCCGGCTGGTGGAAGGCCTTGTTGATCCCCGCCTGGTAATGAAGCGCCATGCGCGTCTCAAAGCCTACACGGGTAATCAGGTTAGTCATGTGCGTCTGGTGCTCGAGCACAAGCAATGCCACGATGTCGCTGGTAGGGGCAAGGTAGGCCCCGGTATCGAACTTGCGGCTGAGATCGGTCAGGTTTTGCGTGCCCTCGGTCTCGAGTTGATCGGGCTTGTCCCGGTCGCGCACGACCGCGTTGCCCATGTGATGGACCGAGCCGTGGGTGCCGGATACGTACCAGCCTCCCCAACGTTCGGTGAGCGGGCTGCGGTGATCGGTAATGAAGGTCCCGGCCTGGAAGATGGGCATGCCGGAGGGCTCGGGATAGATCGAGCGGACGACCAAACCCGGGACGCCCAGAGTGCCGCCGGACTGATGACACTGGAGGCAGGTATCGCGCCGGTCAAAGCGCGGCTTGCCGGTCTTCTCCTGATCGAGCGTGTAGAAGATGACGCCTTGGCGCGGGTCCACCGCGGCCAGTTCGAGCACATCCCCGCCCCGTACGAAGCCCACGCTCATCTCGTCGTTGAAGTAGAGCGCCCGCGGCATCCGCGGCGAGATGCGCGGAGCCTGGAAACTGGTCTTGGAGAACACAAGAACCTGAGAATCTGGGTTGATACCGAGCGCTTTAAGCATGGACGGGAGGTAACCGAGATTATCGTCGAATTCGAGCTTCGTTTCTCCCCGCGCCACCTTCTGACCCAGTTCGATAATAAAGTCGGTAACCGGGGCCTTTTCGTATTGGATGGCCTCGTGATCCAGGGGGACCAGGTAGGACCCGCTCAATTCAGCGAGCGCAACGGCCGCTCCGGCCAGGAGGATCAGCAGAAGGAGACGAGAGCGTCTAGGCATGGACATGGGTCAGACCTCCACACAGTGGCATCAAATTGGCCGGCGCATCGTTCAATTCCGCCAGCGTTGTCGAAGCGAAGGCTTGCTCCACCAGTTGCAGCGCCCCGTCGAGTTTCCGGTGCAGAGGGCAAAGTGTGGAGCCATGAGATTTGATATCGAGCGGACAACTGCGGATCCGCTGGATGGGATCCACGGCGTTAATGATCTCGAGAATGGTCACGTCCGCGGCAGGGCGGACGAGGGTGTATCCGCCATGCTTGCCGCGCTGAGCCCCAACCAAACCGGCGCGACTGAGCACCTGGAGGACTTTAAAGAGGTAGTCAAATGGAACCTGGGATTTGTCGGCGATGACCTGAGCGGTTTGGGGTGCGGAAGCATGCTGGGCGAGTACGACCATAGCCCGGAGGGCGTACTCGACGGTCTGAGAAAACATTGTGGGTATTATATCATGACATCTGGATAGAGATGTCCAGTTTCCCGGCAGACGCAATTACGGATGGAGTGGTGCGTCTGTCTCCATGTAATTCCACTGCACCCCTACATCGGCGAACCCGATCGTGCGATAGGCGGCGCGGGCTGCCTCCGTCAGGGCCGTCAACCATACCAGGCCACCGCCGCCTTCGAAGTGGGATGCAACAAGAGAACTGCTGAGGGTAGCGGCAACGCCGCGGCGCCGGGCATCGGGCAGGGTTCCCACTCCCGCCAGTTCCGCCGCCATTTCGAAAGGAACCAAAGTGCCCACGCCCGCCGGGAGCCCATCGAGCGAGGCGATGAAGCATCGCCAGAACCCGTGCCGGATCTGATGGCGGATCTGTGCGAGTTCCTCTGGCGAGGCCTCCCCTGCCGCGTCGAAGGCCTGACGCTGGATGATGTGAAACAGACGCTGGGCTTCCGTGTCGCCGGCGCTGACCGGTTTCACGTCAACGCCCGGCGCGTGGGCCGGTCGAAAGGTATCGGGCGTACACGCCATCAGGGCCACACGAAACTGGAGTTCGAGCCCGAATTGTTCGAGCGCTTCGGGAAGGCCGGGCCAGATGCCATCGACGAATTCAAAACGCAGGCGGCGTCCGCTCTGGTGGAAGATCTCGCGCAGACGTTCAAGTTGCTCGCGGGTTTCCTCCGGAGTGCCGAGTGCCCACACGGGGACGGCGTAATTCAGGAAAATCAAGTCAGTGGAAGGATCAATACAGGCGCGAAAAGGGCCAACCTGCGTGACCGTGCGGCCCATGCCGGCGGCTTGGACCGCGCATTCCGCAATGCGGTGGAGAGCGCTCAAAGCGGGAGAATCTCTTCGCGATCGGGATTGAACTTCAGACGGCGCTTCTGGACGTAGGCGATGTTGGCCAGGTGCGAGGCCTGCGCGGAGCGGTGCCCGATCCAGACGTCGCCGTTGGGGAGTTTACGGGTCCGGATGCAGTCGAGGAAGTTGGCGACGTGCTCGATGGTCTGATCCTTTTCGGACTTCACCACCACGGGCTGCGCGCCCTTCTCATGCGGCCGGTACTCGTACATGGCGCGCGTGATGAACAGCTTGCCTTCCGTGCCGCACATTTCCACGCCCGCGCCGGTGATGCCGGGAGCGAGCGTCGCCTCGAAGGTGGCGTTCCATTCGGCGGGGTACTCGAGCAGCGCGTTGATGGTATCGGGAGCCGTGCGGCCATCCTTGTAGGCGTAAACGCCTCCGGCGGCCACCGCGGAGATTGGATTGTCCTGGTCCATGAACATGTGGACCACGTCGATCCAGTGGGTGAACAGGTCGGTGACCTGGCCGCCGCCGAAATCGAGATAAGCGCGGAAGTTGTAATACTGTTGCGGATCGTAGTCGCGCCACTTGACGGGGCCGAGGAAGCGCGCCCAGTCGAGATTGGAGGGCTTGTGCCGCAAGGATTCCGGCGCCTTTCTCAGATGGAAGGAGTTGCCGTGCCACCATGTGCGGGCCATGGTGATTTTGCCGAGCTTGCCGGTCTTGAAATACTCTTCCTTGGCCTGCAGGTAATGCGAGCCGGAGCGCTGCTGCATGCCCACCTGGCAGATGCGGTTGTTGACGCGGGCGGCCTTGACGATCTTCGGTCCTTCTTCAATTTTGAGGGTGAGCGGCTTTTCGCAATAGACGTCCTTTCCCGCGTTCAGAGCGTCAATGGCGCAGCCGGCATGCCAGTGGTCCGGAGTAGCGATGAGGACGGCGTCGAGTTCCTTGTGTTCGAGCAGTTTGCGGTGGTCGGCGAAGCCCTTGGCGCGGGGCGCTTTCGCGAGTTCCTCATCCACCCGGGCGGCGTAGACGTCGCAAACGGCGGTGACGTTGACCTGCTCGCTCTTCTGGAAGACGCTCAGCACGAAAGAGCCGCGGCTCCCACAACCAATCAAACCCAGGTTCACTTTGTCGTTGGCGCCGAGGATGCGCGAGTAAGAAGCGGCGCTCCAGGCAATGGCGGCGGTTCCAGCGGTTCGGAAGAGATCTCTGCGGTCAAGCCGAGCATTTTCCATACCGGGCATTATATACTCTGCCTAGTTACGCTTGCCCGTGGAGGGATTAAAGGACATGGATCGCCGATTTTTCGTAAAAGGGATCGCGGGGGCCGCGCTGGCTTCCCGGGCGGTCGCCGCCAGCGACAAGTTGAACGTCGCCGTCATCGGGATACGCGGGAGGGGACGCTCCATAGCCGCAAGCCTGGCGGGATTGCCGGAAGCCAACATCACCGCTTTGTGCGATGTGGATGAGAACGTGTATCCGCGCGCGGCCAAGGCTGTGGAGGACAACAACGGCAGGAAACCTCCGCTGGTGAAGGACCTGCGGCGCATCCTGGATGACAAGAGTGTTGACGCGGTGTTCATCGCTACTCCAGACCACTGGCACGCGCCGGCAACCCTCCTCGCCTGCGAAGCAGGCAAGGACGTGTATGTGGAAAAACCCGCGTCGCACAATCTGCGGGAGGGCCGGCTGATGGTGGAAGCCGCCCGCCGCCACCAGCGGGTGGTGCAACTGGGCACGCAATCGCGGAGCCGCCCTTCGACGCTCCGCGCCATAGACTACGCGCATTCGGGCAAGATCGGCAAGGTGCTGATGGCTAAGGCCTGGAACGTGCAGTTGCGGGAGAACATCGGCCACAAGGAAGACAGCCCCGTGCCCGCCGGTGTCGATTTCGAAGCCTGGACCGGCCCGGCGCGTTTCCTGCCGTTCAACGAAAACCGCTTCCATTATAAGTGGCACTGGAACTGGAACTACGGCACGGGCGACATGGGCAACGACGGTGTGCACCAGATGGATATCGCGCGCTGGGCGCTGGGCGTAGGAGCGCCGCGACGTATCTCCGGAATGGGCCGCAAGCTGTTCTTCGACGATGACCAACAGACACCGGACACGATGAATATCACCTTCGAGTTCGGCGAAGGCAAGGCGATGCTATTCGAGATGCGCATCTGGAACCCCTATGGCTTGGAGGGCCAGGATAACGGCGTTGCGGTGTACGGCACGGAGGGGAGCGTACAGATCGGAAGCTGGGTGAAGCAGAGTTGGGGATTCCGGGTCTACGACCGGAACGGCAAGTTGGCGCACGACGAGACCGATGGCCGCGACGGGCCGGAGGTGCACCACTTCCGGAATTTCTTCTCCTGCATCAAGGACCGCAAGCGGCCGCACGCGGACATCGAGACTGGCCATCAGTCCACCATGCTTTGCCATCTCGGCAATATCGTGGCGAAGACAGGGCGGAACCTTCGATTCGATGGGGCGAAGGAGGCCATCGAGGGAGACGAGGAAGCGGACAGCCTGTTGAAACGCGAGTACAGGGCGCACTGGGCGACGCCGAAGAGGGTTGTATAATACAGGTCAGCGCGCCCGTAGCTCAGCCGGATAGAGCGGTTGGCTTCGAACCAACAGGTCGGGAGTTCGAGCCTCTCCGGGCGCGCCAGAGTTTCCTATGACCTCGAGCAGCGGGACGCCTGCGAAAAAAGCACAGCGGCGGCATGACCGGTCGCCTGTGGATGGGAAGGTCCAACTCGAATGGACCGCTCCGGACGGGACCCACTGCTCGGTGACGGGTAAGTGCGTGGACGTATCCGAAACGGGGATGAAGTTGTCGGTACGCGATCGCATTGCGCCGCGGACGGTGATTAACTTTCGAGCAGCGGGCCTCGGGCTGCATGGAAGCGGGTCGGTTCGCTACTGCATGTCGCACAAACTGGAGTATCGCGTGGGCATCGAGTTCACCGGCGGACTGACGCGCAAGGGGTAGGTCAAATCTTGGGTAAGTTCCTCCTACTGTTTCTGGGTTTGTTGCCGGCTGCCATCGGGCAGGGTCCACGCCCCGAGGATTGGATTCAACTGTTCAACGGGAAGGACCTGCGCGAGTGGGCGGTGAAGATCAAGGGCTACCCACTCGATGAGAACTTCGGCAACACCTTCCGCGTGGAAAACGGGCTGTTAAAGGTGAGCTACGACCACTACAAGACCTTTGACGAACGCTTCGGCCACATCTTCTACAGCGGAAAATTTTCGTATTACATCATTGCGGTGGAATACCGCTTCGTCGGAGAACAGGCGCCCGGTGGTCCAGCCTGGGCCTATCGCAACAGCGGAATCATGATCCACGGGCAGGCTCCGGAGACGATGGGTAAGGATCAGGACTTTCCCATCTCGATTGAGGTCCAATTGCTGGGCGGCTCAGGGACAGGAACGCGGACGAATGCCAACCTTTGCACCCCCGGTACAAATGTCGAGATGGGCGGCAAGCTGATTACGCGGCATTGCGTTAACTCCAGTTCGCAGACCTATCACGGCGGCCAGTGGGTGAGGGTGGAGGCCGAAGTGCATGGCTCCGAGGAAATCCGGCACAAGGTCAACGGGGAGACCGTATTGGTTTATCAGAGACCGCGGATCGGCGGCGGAAACGTCAGCGGTTACGACCCGGCCGTAAAAAAGGACGGCATGCTCCTCGAAGAGGGTTCCATTTCGCTTCAGAGCGAAAGCCATCCCATCGAATTCCGGAAGGTGGAACTCCTGAATCTTGCGGGCTGCATGGACCACAAGGCGAAAAATTATAGGGCCTACTTCGTCAAGTCCGATCCATCCCTGTGCCGCTACTGAGCTATCGTCATCGGTGATCAGGTGAAGCGGACCGCACAACCTATAATGGAGGGATGAAGCGCGCTGTCCTGCTTCTTCTTCTGGTTTTTCCGCTACAGCCGGCCACGTCGCGGTATGACCGCCTGCCGCCCCAGAGGAAGATTGACCTCATCGAGCAAGGGAAGATCCCGCCTGGGACCCAGGTAGTTTTCGGAGAAAAGGAACTGAATAGCTTCCTGGCAACGAAAGCGAGGGAAGTGGTCCCTGAGGGACTGCGTGATACACGTATCGAGATCGGCGACGGGAAAGCCACGGGATACGCCATGGTCGACTTCGTGAAGATGCGCCAGGCGCAGGGTCAGGACTTGAACTGGCTCATGAGCAGACTGCTCGACGGGGAACATCCCATCACAGTGGTCGGCCGCATCGCATCGAACCGGGGGATTGCCCGCGTCGACCTGGAGC
>JADLBG010000101.1 GCA_020847895.1 Bryobacterales bacterium | reverse complement strand
TCAACTACCTCACCCGGGATGTCTTTCCGGGAGATCTGCGCAATCAGGCTACGGTAACCAGGGGCAGGCTCCTGCTCCCCTATCCGCAGTACAGTACCCTCACCATGAACAACGTCGGCGACTGGCGGGGCCGTTACCAGGCGCTCCAGTTGCGCGTGCAGCGGACCTACGCCGCCGGCGCCAGCATCCTCTTTGCCTACAACTACAACCAGGAGAGAAACGAAGCCTACTTCAACGATCTCCAGACCTACGTCAACCAGGTCTTCTGGCTCGGCTCGAATAACGCCCGCCACCGCGCCACCATCGCAGGCACTTACGACCTGCCGGTCGGCAAGGGCCGCAAGGTCGGCTCCGCAATGCACCCCGTGCTGAATGGAGTGATCGGCGGCTGGCAGCTCAGCGGCATCTACACCTACCGCTCCGGCGAGTTCCTGCGCTTCCCGCAGGCCGATGTGGTGGGTAATCCGGAGATCAGCAACCCCGGCCCCGCGCTGTGGTTCAACGCGGATGCCTTCAAGGTGCCGACCCCCTTCACCCCGCGCACCAATCCATACCAGTACAGCAATATCACCGGACCCATTTTCTGGAATCTGGATGGGACCGTTTCGAAGACATTCCCCATCAAGGAACGCTATAAGCTCGAATTCCGCTTCGAGGCCTACAACCTGACGAACTCCCTGATGTGGGCCAACCCGGTGCTTTCGGTGGGGAACTCTCTGTTTGGACGCTCCACGGCGCAGGCCGTCACCAACCGCGGACGCGAGATGCAGTATACGCTGCGTTTGCAGTTCTGATAATCCTGATAGAAATGCGCGGAGTCCGGGTCCGGGCGTGGACCCGGCCTTCGCCGTCTCTCGCCCCCCAACCCCACGTGGCTATACTGATTTCATGTCCAGCGATGCTGTAAATACGGGTAGTCTCGTCAAAGAGGAGGAGGCCCGGCCTTCCAATTTCATACGGGACATCATCCTGAAAGACAATGAAACCGGGAAGTTTGGAAAGAAAGTACGCACCCGGTTTCCTCCCGAGCCCAACGGCTATCTGCATATCGGCCATGCCAAGTCCATCTGCCTCAACTTCGGGCTGGCCATCGAGTTCGGGGGAGAGTGCAATCTCCGCTTTGATGACACGAACCCCTGCAAGGAAGAGACGGAATACGTCGAGTCGATCATCGAGGACGTCCGCTGGCTTGGCTTCGATTGGGGCGATCGCCTCTTCTACGCTTCCGATTATTTCGACCAGCTCTATGAATGGGCCGTTCAGCTCATCAGGCAAGGCAATGCCTATGTCTGCGACCTGACAGCCGAACAGGTCCGCGAATACCGCGGCACGCCCACGGAACCCGGCAAGGAAAGTCCCTACCGCAACCGCTCCGTCGAAGAGAACCTGGCCCTGTTCGAGCGCATGCGCGCCGGCGAGTTCCCCGACGGTGCCCGCACCCTCCGCTCAAAGATTGACATGGCTTCGCCCAACTTCAACATGCGCGATCCCGTCATGTACCGCATTCTGCATGCCTCGCACCACCGCACCGGGGACAAGTGGAACATCTACCCCATGTACGACTTCACGCACGGCGAGAGCGATTCCATCGAGGGCATCACCCATTCCATCTGCACCCTCGAGTTCGAAGATCACCGCCCGCTCTACGATTGGTACCTGGACCAGTTGGGAATTCACCATCCGCGGCAGATCGAGTTTGACCGCCTCAACCTCACCAACACCGTCCTCAGCAAACGCAAGCTGCTCATGCTGGTCGAGAAGGGACATGTCGCCGGATGGGATGATCCTCGCATGCCCACGTTGTCGGGTCTGCGCCGCCGGGGCTACAGTCCGGAGGCCATTCGACTCTTTTGCGGCCGCATCGGGGTTTCAAAGACCAACGGTATCGTCGAGTACTCCCTGCTCGAACATTGCCTTCGGGAAGATCTCAACGTCCGGTCCCCGCGCGTGATGGCCGTCCTCGACCCCATCCGCGTCGTCATCGAAAACTACCCGGAAGACCTGGTCGAGCAGATGGATGCCGTGAATAATCCCGAGGACGCCTCCATGGGAAGCCGCAACGTGCCCTTCTCGAGAGTCCTCTACATCGAGCGCGAAGACTTCCGCGAGGATCCGCCGAAGCAATACTACCGTCTGGCGCCCGGCCGCGAAGTTCGCCTGCGCTACGCCTATCTGGTCACCTGCACCGGAGTGGTGAAGGACCCCTCCACGGGCGAGATTGTCGAAATCCGCTGCCAATACGACCCGGCCACGCGCGGAGGTAATGCGCCCGACGGACGCAAGGTAAAATCCACCATCCATTGGGTCTCCGCGGCCCACGCGCTGGACTTCGAAGCGAGGCTCTACGACAACCTCTTCCTTCCCGAAGATTCCGCCGGCCAGGGCGAAAGTGACGACTTCACCGCGCGCCTCAACTCAGACTCGCTCCAGGTGCGCGCCGCAAAGATCGAGCCCGGCGTCCGCGGTTTTGCGCCGGGTAGCCGCTTCCAGTTCGAGCGCCTCGGCTATTTCTGCGTGGATAAGGACTCGACACCCGGGAACCTCATTTTCAACCGCACCGTTGGCCTGCGGGATACCTGGGCGAAGATCGAGAAATCCCAGAAGCGGTCTTGACTTAACGGACCCCTTTGGCCAGCAACTCCGCCGTCTCCCGCAACCTCTGCGCCGATTCCGCCTGTCCCAGGGCATAAATGGATTCGAACAGCGGCGGTGTTACCTTCTGGCCGGTGACCGCGATTCGTATCACCGTGAACACCGGCCCCGCCGCCAAGCCCGACTCTTCCGCCAGCTTCCGCAATGCTGCTTCCGCGGAGGCGGCGTCAAACACTTCCATCGCGGCCAGCGCCTCGGCCCCGCGCGCGCAGATTTCACGCGCCTTCTCCGCATCCATGCCTTTCTTCAGCATGGCGCTCCAATCGCGTTCGATGGCTTCCTTGAACAGGAACTCCACAAGAGGAATGGCATCCGGCAGCAACTCCAGCCGCTGCTGGATGTGCGGCGTGATGCGCATCAGTTTC
>JADLBG010000100.1 GCA_020847895.1 Bryobacterales bacterium | reverse complement strand
AATGGTTACTTGCAATCCGCACTCATCCTCGACCGCATTGAGGATTACATCGTCCGCCCGCAATTGGGCGCCGATGCCGGAGTGCTGGGAGCCATCGCGCTGGCTTGGAACGGGAATTCAGACATCCGCCCGTGATGCGATAATGACAGATTCAGACCTGAGTTCAGGGCCTGATTATTCCAAGGAGTCCACGTTGAGTCCAACTCTCCATGTCGAGCAAGTCCTCGAAACCATTAAGAAACGCAACCCCGGTGAACCCGAATTCCTGCAGGCGGTTGTAGAAGTCCTCCGGTCCATCACGCCCGTTCTCGAACGGCGTCCCGAGTACGTCGAGACGCGCATCCTCGATCGGATGGTGGAACCGGAGCGTGTCGTCATGTTCCGCGTCCCGTGGCAGGACGACCAAGGCCGGTCCCAGGTGAACCGCGGTTTTCGCATCCAGTTTTCCAGCGCCATTGGTCCTTACAAGGGGGGCCTCCGTTTCCATCCCACCGTTTATCTGGGCATCCTGAAGTTCCTCGCCTTCGAGCAGGTTTTCAAGAATTCCCTCACCACCCTTCCCATGGGCGGCGGCAAGGGCGGATCGGACTTCGACCCCAAGGGCAAGTCCGACGGCGAAGTGATGCGCTTTTGCCAGAGCTTCATGACCGAACTCTTCAAGCACATCGACCCCGACACCGACGTTCCCGCCGGCGATATCGGCGTGGGCGGGCGTGAGATCGGCTACCTCTTCGGCCAATATAAGCGCATCTGCAACGAGTTTACCGGTGTGCTGACCGGCAAGGGCCTCTCCTGGGGCGGCTCTCTCATTCGTCCGGAAGCCACCGGATACGGCTGTGTCTATTTCTGCCAGCAAATGTTGAAAACCCGCGGCGAGGACTTCCGCGGGAAGACCTGTCTCGTCTCCGGTTCCGGCAATGTGGCGCAGTACACCATCGAGAAGCTCAATGAACTGGGCGCCAGGTGTATCACTCTGTCGGATTCCGAAGGCGCCATCTACGACAAGGACGGCTTCGACCAGGAGAAGTTGAGCTGGGTCATGGAACTGAAGAATGTTCGCCGCGGGCGCATCCGCGAGTATGTGACCCGGTATCCCAAAGCCGAATACTTCCCGGGGAAGCGCCCGTGGCACATCCCGGCTCAATGCGCTTTTCCGAGCGCCACGCAGAATGAAATCAGCGGCGAGGACGCGGCCGAACTGGTCCGCAACGGCTGCTACCTGGTGGGCGAAGGCGCCAACATGCCCACCACGCCCGAAGGGGTCGAGCACTTCCGCGCGGCCGGGATCCTCTACGGCCCAGGCAAGGCAGCCAATGCCGGCGGCGTCGCCACCTCCGGACTCGAGATGGCGCAAAATTCCATGCGTATCTCCTGGAGCCGTGAGGAAGTGGACGGCCGCCTCAAGCAGATCATGGTATCGACCCACGACGCCGCCTGCGAGACAGCCAAGGAGTACGGTTCTCCGGGAGACTACGTGATCGGAGCCAACATCGCCGGGTTCGTCAGGGTCGCCGACGCGATGCTGGCCCAGGGGCTCGGCTAGCCGTCGCAAGATCGCGCCGCTCACATGCGGGGCGGCGCGCGGCTCACACCAACCCGCCCGTACTACTATGAGGTTTCCATGAAGCCGCCGGATCTTCGCGACCAGCTTCGATACGCATACGATCCGCAATTTCGCGGACTCCACCACCTCATGGCGCGCCGTGTGCGCACCATCCTGATGGTCTCCAATCCCTATGAGTCCTTCAGCATCTCACGCGACTACTCGCTGATCCAGGATATCTACGGCGCGTCCCAACTGCTCCACTTGCAGAATGTGCCGCAGATCGTTACGGCTCTTTCCGGCGAGGAAGGGTTGAGCATCCTCGACAGCGAGCACTTCGACCTCGTTCTCGTCTCCGGCAATCTCCCCGACATGGATACCTCTGACTTCGGCCGGAGGGTGAAGGACGCCCGGCCCGGGTTGCCCGTGGTGATGGTGGTCTTCGATGGTTCCTGGTTCGACCAGGCCTACCACGGCGCCGAACCTCCGGGCATCGACAGAACCTTTGCCTGGCGCGGCAGCGCCAATGTTCTTCTCTCGATCACCAAACTTGTCGAGGACAGCCTCAACGTGGACCGCGACCTGAGCATCGCATCCATCGGTATTATCCTGGTGATCGAAGACGCCGTCGAGCACTATTCGCTCGTCCTGCCGCATCTCTACTCGATGCTCATGCAGCGCACCTTTCTGTTGGCGCCGGAGGGCATCAATGAGCGGGAACGCCAGATTCGCACCCGCGTGCGGCCCAAGGTGCTCCTCGCCCGCACCTTCGGTGAAGCCGCCGCGCTGTTTGAGAAGTATGAATCGTCGCTGGTCGGAATCATCTCAGACCTTCACACCTTCCACGATGACCGGACAGATCCCGAAACAGGCCCGCGATTCCTGCGCACAGTCGCCGGACGCGCGCCCGGAGTGCCTCTGCTGGTGCACTCCTCCGAGCCCGATCCCGCCGATGTGGCGAAGACCGTCGGCGCGCGTGTCCTGAGCAAACGCGGCGCCAACGTCAGAGCCGGCATCGAGCAATTCATCCTCGAGGACGTCGGCTTCGGGGACTTCGAGTTCCAACTGCCCGATGGAAACCGCGTCAAGCGCGTCCGGAATCTATGGGAAATGGAGCAGTCGCTGCACGCTGTTCCCGACGAATCCTTCGTGTTTCACGTCGGCCGCAACGATCTCTCGCAGTGGTTTCGCGCACGCGGCGAAATCACGCTCGCCGCCGTGCTCCGCCCGCTCACCCTGGCGGATTTCCCCACGGTGAATGCGCTCCGGGAATACGTCATCAACGCGATCTCCATCGCCCGCCGCGAAAAATACCGCGGCGCGATCGCCGACTTCCGTCCTCCCGAATTTGATCCCGAGTACCCATTCCTGGTGCTCGGGCGCGGTTCCATCGGCGGCAAAGGGCGCGGGCTCGCCTTTGTCTTCCGGCAATTGAGCAAGTGGTCGAAGGACGACAGGATTCAGGGCATGAAGGTCCGCCTGCCCCGCACCCTGGTGATCGGAGCCGACGAATCCGACGCCTTCCTCAGAAGCAACCTCATTGACGTGACGATGCTCGACAGCACCACCGACGCCGAAGTCCAGAAGCGGTTCGCCGGTGGAGAGTTGGACCACCAGCTCAAGGAATCTCTCGAATTCTATGTGGATCACGTGAAGGCGCCGCTCGCGGTACGATCATCCGGGCTTCTGGAGGATTCCCACCGCCAGCCGCTTGCCGGGCTGTATGCCACCTACATGCTGCCCAACAATCATCCCAGCCGCGAGGTCCGGCTGCGGCATTTGATGACCGCCGTGAAGCTCGTTTACGCCTCCGCCTATCTCGAACGCCCGCGCCGTTACCTCGAAGCCATCGGCCACGATCTCACCGAGGCGCGGATGGCGGTCATTATCCAGGAGATTGTCGGACGCCGGTACGGACGCTATTTCTATCCGGCCATCTCCGGGGTGGCGCAGTCGCACAACTACTATCCGGTCTTCCAGATGAAGCAGGAGGACGGCGTGGCGACGATCGCGCTTGGACTCGGCAAGCAGGTGGTGGAAGGCGGAGACGCCGTGCGATTCTGCCCGCGCTACCCGCAGGTCATGCCACAGTTCCGGTCGCCCGCCGAGGTGATGCGCGTCGCCCAGCGGGAGTTCTTCGCTCTGGATCTCGATCGAAATGAAGTCGACCTGCTTCGCGGCCAGGATGCCACCCTTGTGCGCCTGCCACTGTCGCAGGCGGAAGCCGATGGAACCCTCGCCCTCGCGGGCAGCGTCGTCGATACGGAAGAGGACCGCATCTTCGACGGGATCGGCCGCCGCGGCAGCCGCGTCGTTACGTTTGCCCGCGTCCTCAAGCACAATCTCATCCCCCTCTGCGGCGTCCTCGACGATTTGTTCGAATCCTGCCGCCGCGACCTGGGCTTCGCCGTGGAAATCGAGTTTGCCGTGGATTATGACGTCTCGGGACGCAGCGAGCCGGAATTCTGTTTCCTGCAGATGAGGCCGCTGGTCGCCTTGCGCGAGCGCTGCGACATCCTCCTTGACGCCATTCCTCCGGAGAAGCTCCTCTGCCGGTCGCAGCGCGTGCTCGGCAACGGCGCCATCGAAGGGTTGCGGGACATTGTCTACGTCGATCCCGCGTCCTTTGATCGCGGCGCGAGCGCCGAGGTCGCCTCGCTGGTCTCTGAGATCAATGAGCGGCTTCGCCGCGAGCGGCGTCATTACATTCTCATCGGTCCGGGCCGCTGGGGCTCGTTCGATCCCTGGATCGGCATTCCGGTCGCCTGGCACATGATCTCCTGGGCGCGGTTGATCATCGAAGTTCCGGCGCGCGACTTGCCGATGGAGCCCTCCCAGGGGACGCACTTCTTTCACAACATGACCTCCGCCGGCATCGGCTATTTCTCGCTGTGCGGCTCGAGCGGCGAGGAGTTCGTGCGGTGGGATACTCTCCGGCGGTTGCCTGGAGAGGAGATCGCGCCGGGCATCCGTTTGGTCCGGCTTGCCCACCCTCTCATCGTGCGGATGGACGGACAGGCGCAGCACGGGATCATCTCGCTGCCTTGAACAACATCCTACCTGCGTTTCACCAGGCGGTTCAGCCTGCTCCAGACCACGCGCGCCACCAGCGCCCGTCCCTGCGCTCCCCGCTCCTTCGCCGCCTTTGAGAACATTCCCTCCGCATCCGTCACCCACGACTCTTCCGCCGTCATCGCCGCCGCCCCGAAATTACCGTATGTCGCCCCACGCTCGGGCAGTAGGATCTTCTCCGTCCCTCGCATCACTTGCAACTTTTCCGGATCCACTTGCGCCAAGAACAGCGGCGCCCGGTGCCGGATGACGTGATCGTTGTTCGCGCCCTTGCGCGTATATGCGAGAAAAAGCCCATCACTGTGCGCCAGCCAGTGCTGCTGCGTGTTGTAACTCCCTAACTCCCCGCCATCGTCGAAAGTCCACTCTTTGATCGGCCGGTAGTGCAGCCCATCCTCACTCACCGTCACGTACCCCTTCAAATCGTTCCGAATTGTGAGAAAGTACCGTCCGGCGTACTTCACAATCGACGGTTCCACCAGCCCGCGGACCACGTTCAACTCATGCTCGCTTCCATGCCGCACGTACTTCAGTTCTCGCCCGTCGAACTGGAACTGAGCCACCGTCACGGAATGCGGCGCAGACGCATTCGGGCCATGGTAGAACGGCAGCAACACGGTTCCATCATCCATCTCCAGCCACTGCGCGCAGGCGCTCCGTGCAAAGTTGAACTTCCCTTCCGCCGGCATCCGAATCACTTTCCATGGCGTCCATTTCCTCGTGCGAGGATCGAACACCGCATACGCCGTCTGGTGCGACTGCGGTTTATCGTCCAACTGGCGGCCCTTCTTGTCGTAGCGCACCTGCGCCCCTACCGCGATCAGTTTGCCGCTCTTGCTGTGCCACCCCGGGGTAACATCGGCCACCGCGATATCCACCGCGTCGGACTCCTTCCTCCATCCCAACTCGGGTATCTCCACCGGGCCGGTCCACGTCTTCCCGAAATCCTCTGATGTCATCATGAAGAGCCCTGAATAGTAGTCCGAGGTGAACAGATGTTTCTGGATAGTGATGATGCTCAGCGGCGCGCCCGCTTTCCCGAACCCTGGTATCGCGGCCGGGCGTGGATGGAACCACTGCCACTGCGGCGTCGTTTGGCCGGCGAGAGTCTCCACTTTCACATCGAATGCCAGCGGTTCCACCGCCGGGCACAGGGCAGGCAAGAGCAGCAGGGATAGGAATGACCGCATGAAGCGATCATAGAACGAAATAGCCGGCCCCCTCTCGTGGGAGAGGGCCGGCGGTCAATCAGAAGTAGAGCTTCAAACCCATCTGGAAGATGCGCATGGGCTGGCGCAGTGAGCGAATCTCGCCGACGCGAGGCCCATCCGGAATGATCGAATCGCTCGACGCATAGCTCAAACCATTCGGCTGCCCGAACTGCGGCGTGTTGAATATGTTGAAACCTTCGGCGCGAAACTGCAAGCGAGTTTTTTCGCCGAGCGGCGAGAGAGTCCAGTTCTTGCCGAACGATAGATCGAAGGTGTGCAGCCCCGGCGTGATCAGCACATCGCTTGCGGCGTTGCCGTAATGACACAACTCGGGATGGTTGTTGATGTTGCACTCCGTGCGGCGGAAGGCTGCCGAGTCGTACCAGAGTT